>NZ_CAKRAH010000035.1 GCF_934294775.1 uncultured Dorea sp. | reverse complement strand
CACATTTATCTGTCAACTGTTGGCGGTTATTGAACTGGTGTATGGTTTGCAGATTGCTGAGATGGCGCAGAAAAGAAAAAGATCATACCGATTATTACCGGAAGATAGACATGCATATGCACAGCATTTATATGAAAAACAGTATGATAGGTATCCAATACTGGCAAATCAGGTGCTTTTTGTTATGGCACAGATGGATATTCAGATGAGAAATTATGAACGTGCTGAAGAAGAACTGGGGAAGATATGCATAGAGAAATGCAAGACAGAACATCTGAAGCTATATTATTATCTAAAACTAGTGGTGGCAGTGGCAGTAGGTGATGGGATAGAAATTGAAGAGAACAGGATGCGTTATTTTGCAATTCCTGATGCAAAAGGGTTATATCCACCGGTAGAAGAATTGGATTTATGGATAAAGCAGAGTGATATGGTACAGATGACGGAAGCATTGAAAAGAGTTGTACCTGACAAGAAAGAGCACCCGGTGCGGATTCGTATCATTACGGTGATCTTTGCATACAGTACAGCTTTTTATGGACTGTGGTATGGGATCAATCGTAATGTAGGATATGAAGTAAGACAACATTTTGCGGAAATATCAGCTGCGTTTATCACAATTAGTCTTGCGTTTATTATAATTTGGGGAATTGTAAGTATCTTCAGGCGTAATTGTCAGGAACTGTCGGAACAGTCAGGCAAAAAGAAAGTGACGCTTGCGGTTATTTATGGAGCTGCTGCAATATTTGGAGTTATTATTATAGGAAGTTTTGGACTCCAGGTATTTCTCGGAACAAACTGGACAGAGACTGTGACGGAAAGAAGTGGGAATTATACCTATATAACTGTAAAGGAAGATTATGGAAATACACGTAGATACAGAACCAATAACCCATTTATCATGAGAAGTGCAGATAGCCTGCTGCCATCTTCTGATATTGTAGACGAGAAAGTGCCAGATTCAAATACCGGTAATTCGGCAAATGACTCGGACATCCAGAATGAGGATCATACACAGGATGATACATCAGAATATCAGAGAGATGGATTGACAATTCAAAATGAGATGTTAGCAGTTTATAATTATTTGCAGGAACAGAATACATTACAGAATATGGCGTTTAGTTATACAGCTAATGCCAAGGGCGAAGTCTATGCTGTTATCAGTGAAGTACAGGAAGAAAAAGACGGGAATATGGTAACAGTCCAATACTGTTTGTATGATAATGGGGAGAAGAAAGATTCGGACGGCAATTCATGTGAAGAACTTGTGTTAGAAAAAGTATATCCGGACGGCAATTATGAAAAGGAACTGGTGGATTTCTATCTGGTAAATGCAGATACGATGCAGGTGACGGATGAACAAAAGGATACATGGTAAACAATGGAAGCAGGGGGTGATTTCGATGATTCACAAATCATGAAGATGGAACGAGGTTATTGGGTTATGCAGAAATTGCTTTGAAAAATATTGGGATTTATATGGTAATATGAATCAGATGATTTTAGAAAAAGTAATTATGTATCAAACCCGAAAATATGGCGTTGTGGTAAACAATTGTGGTAAAACGCACGATAGTGCCCGGAAATTAAGCATTTATGGTCGCCTTGGTAAGGCGGAGGTCGGCGGTTCGATTCCGCTAGGCAGCTTATAGAGAAAACCCCGTAGATTCGTGGAAAACAGCGGATTTGCGGGGTTTTTGTTATGTCTGCATCTTAAAATCTTCCCTTGCATAAAAAGAAAAAAGGTATATACTGGAAAAAGACGCTTAAGCAGGGAGGAAAATACAGTATGAAAAAAATGAAAACAATGACGGAAGGAACCATCTGGAAAGAAATCCTGTTCTTTGCAATCCCGCTGGTGCTGGGGAATCTCTTTCAGCAGTTATATAACACGGTGGATTCCATCATTGTAGGTAATTATGTCGGAAGTAATGCACTGGCAGCCGTTGGTTCGAGTGGGGCGATCATCAACCTGCTGATCGGATTCTGCATTGGCGCATCTACCGGTGCGGGAGTTGTGATCTCGCAGTTTTACGGGGCGAAAAATGCAGAAGGAGTCAGAAAAGCCGTACATACAACGATGGCGATTGCACTGGCAGCCGGTGTATTATTGACGATTATAGGAATTGCAGTTACACCAACGATGCTTCGTCTGATGGGAACGCCTGATAAAGTGTTTGAACAATCGGTAGTCTACCTGCAGGTATACTTTGGCGGAAGTTTATTCTCGGTAGTTTATAATATGTCGGCGGGAATTCTGAATGCAGTGGGGAACTCCAGACGTTCACTGATCTATCTGATCATAGCAGCTGTTTCGAATATATTCCTGGATCTGGTTATGGTAGTGGGGTTAAAGCTTGGAATTGTAGGAGCTGCACTTGCAACGGATATCAGTCAGCTGATCTCGTGTATATTTATCTGGGGATTTTTAATACGAAGCGAAGAAGTGTATAAGTTAAATGTCCGGGAAATCCGCTGCTACGATCATCTGCTGTCTAAAATTATCAGAATTGGAATCCCTACAGGAATCCAGAACATCGTCATTTCATTTTCCAATCTGATCGTTCAGTCCAGTGTTAACAGCTTCGGGGCTACGGTTATGGCTGGATTTGCAGCATATATTAAGATTGACGGATTCAATATCCTGCCGGTCTTAAGTATCAGTATGGCAGCGACGACATTTGCGGGACAGAATATCGGCGCAGGAAAGCCGGACAGGGTGCGGAAAGGAATGTTCGTATCTACAGCAATGGGTGTTGGTTATTCGATTGTCACAGGAATCGTCCTTCTTATATTTGCCCCGCAGGTTATCGGAGTATTTACAACGAATCAGAAGGTTGTGGAATACGGAGTATTTATTATGAGATATTTCTGTCCGTTCTACTGGATGCTTGCGATGCTGCATGTGCTTGGCGGAACAGCAAGAGGAGTCGGAAAGACGATGCAGACGATGATCGTATTCCTGCTTTCGCTTTGTGGATTCCGTATATTATGGATTGCGGTTGTCATGACATTTGCCAGAGATCTTGGAAATATGATGCTTTGCTATCCGACGTCATGGCTTGTCGGTATGCTTTTGATGGTGCTTTATGTGTGGAAGGGTCTGAAGTTTTCAGGCAGAAATGTTCAGAACTAAAATGATGTATCCGGTCATGATCTTGCTCATAGCGGTTGCAGGTTTTGCCTGTGCTTCACAGCACAAACTGGCAAAATCCGCAACCGCTACTTGTTTCAAAATATGTTTTATGATAAGATAATGAGCATAATGTATAGTTAAAACCTAAGGAGGATACCATGGGAGAAGAGACAACAGTTTCCAAAAATTTTATAGAACAGGAAATAGATAAAGACCTTGCAGAAGGAGTGTACAGTGAAGTATGTACCCGGTTTCCGCCGGAACCAAACGGATATCTGCATATCGGACATGCCAAGTCCATCATTTTAAACTCCGGACTGGCAGATAAATATAATGGAACATTTCATTTAAGATTTGATGATACGAACCCGATGAAAGAAGATATGGAATTCGTAGAATCTATCAAAGAAGACGTGAAGTGGTTAGGTGCTGACTGGGGAGAACATCTGTATTTTGCATCCAACTATTTTGACCAGATGTATGAATGTGCAGTCAAACTGATCAAAAAAGGCAAAGCGTTTGTCTGTGATCTGACACCGGAGCAGATGAGAGAATACAGAGGAACTCTGACAGAACCAGGAAAGAACAGTCCATACCGTGACCGTTCGGTAGAAGAGAACTTACAGCTCTTTGAAGATATGAAGAACGGTAAATACAAAGATGGAGAAAAGGTTTTGCGTGCAAAGATCGATATGGCATCGCCAAATATCAACATGCGTGATCCGATCATTTACCGTGTGGCACATATGACACACCACAATACAGGTGACAAATGGTGCATCTATCCAATGTATGACTTCGCACATCCGATCGAGGATGCGATCGAACATATTACACATTCGATCTGTACATTGGAGTTCGAGGACCACAGACCATTATATGACTGGGTTGTAAGAGAATGTGAATTTGATCCGGCACCGAGACAGATTGAATTTTCAAAACTGTATCTGACCAATGTGGTTACAGGAAAGAGATATATCAAAAAGCTGGTTATGGATGGTATCGTAGACGGATGGGATGACCCAAGACTCGTATCTATCGCAGCGCTTAGAAGAAGAGGATTCACACCGGAATCTATCAGAATGTTCGTAGAGATGTGTGGTGTATCCAAGAGTCAGAGCTCTGTAGATTATGCAATGTTAGAGTACTGCATCCGTGAAGACCTGAAGCTTAAGAAAGCACGTATGATGGCAGTACTTGATCCGATCAAACTTGTGATCGATAACTATCCGGAAGACCAGGTAGAGTATCTGGATGTGGAAAATAACCTGGAAAATCCAGAACTTGGCATGAGAAAAGTGCCGTTTGGACGTGAACTTTACATCGAGCGCAACGACTTTATGATCGAGCCTCCGAAGAAATATTTCCGTCTGTTCCCAGGCAACGAAGTGCGTCTGATGCATGCATACTTTGTAAAATGTGTAAGCTACGAGACGGATGCAGAGGGCAATGTAACAGTTGTTCACTGTACGTATGATCCGGAGACAAAGTGCGGAACAGGATTTACAGGACGTAAAGTAAAAGGAACCATCCACTGGGTAAGTGCACCACAGGCTAAGAAGGCTGAGATCAGATTATATGAGAACCTGATCGATGAAGAAAAAGGTGTATACAATAAAGAAGACGGTTCCCTGAACCTGAACCCGGATTCACTGCAGATTTTAAAAGAATGTTATGTAGAAGATAGCTTTAACGAGGCAGGTCCTTGTGACAGCTTCCAGTTTGTAAGAAATGGATACTTCTGTATCGATTCCAAAGACTCTACACCGGAGAATCTGGTATTTAACCGTATCGTATCTCTGAAGAGCTCATTCAAGCTGCCAAAGAAATAAGAAAAATGAATGAATTAACGATAAATCTAAACAGTCGTTCAAAGAAGCCGCTGTATGAGCAGATTTACGATTATATCAAGTCTGATATCCAGACCGGGAGGATTCCCTACGGGGAAAAACTCCCATCTACCAGGGCTTTGTCCAGGCATCTGGAGGTCAGCCGAAGTACGGTTGAACTGGCCTATGAGCAGTTGCTATCGGAAGGATATATTGAGTCTGCACCATACCGCGGTTTTTTTGTGGCACAAATCGACGAACTATATCAACTGAAAAAAGAGGAACAGACCGCTGTAAAGAAAGTAGAAAAAAAACGGAAGTTCAAATATGATTTCACGCCGAACGGAGTGGATCTTAACAGTTTTCCATATAATGTATGGAGAAAGCTTTCCAAGGATATTCTGATTGACGATAAGACAGAACTGTTCCGCACGGGGGATCCGCAAGGAGAGTATGGCTTCCGGTGTGCCATCAGCAATTACCTGTATCAGGCACGTGGCGTGAACTGTTCGCCGGACCAGATTGTGATAGGAGCGGGAAGTGATTACATCCTGATGCTGCTAAGCATGATCCTTGGCAGAAAACATACGATAGCCTTTGAAGATCCGACATATAAACAGGCATACCGTGTGATACATACGATCGGTTATGAGACGGTCCCGGTGATGATGGACCAGTATGGCATGATGGTATCAGAGCTTGAAAAATCAGGAGCAGACATTGCCTATGTAACGCCGTCACACCAGTATCCGACCGGAATTGTCATGCCGATAAAGCGCAGGATGGAACTTCTCAAATGGGCATATGCAAAAGAAGGAAGATATATCATCGAAGATGATTATGACAGTGAATTCCGGTATAAAGGAAAACCGATTCCGGCCCTTCAGGGGTATGATGCACAGGATAAGGTGATCTATCTTGGAACATTTTCCAAGTCCATTGCACCGGCAATCCGTCTTAGCTATATGGTACTTCCGGAGACTCTGGTAGAGCAGTACCGGATAAGAGGAAGCTTTGTGAATTCAACGGTATCGAAAGTCGACCAGCTGATCGTGCAGCGTTTTATAGAAGAAGGATATTATGAACGGCATCTGAATAAGACCAGGGCATTGTATAAGAACCGGCATGATGTGCTGATGGAAGTGTTGAAACCTTTGGAAGATATCTGTGAGATTTCCGGTGAACACGCAGGGGTACATATCCTGCTGACCTTTGAAAATAGCTGGAAAGAACAGGAGTTGATTGAAAAGGCGGAAAAAGAAGATATCCGGGTATATGGATTGTCGGATTACCGGATCAGGGAAGCGGATAATGAAAAAGCAACAATCCTGCTGGGATATGCGAATATGAAAGAAGAGAAGATCAAAGAGGCAGTAGAGATATTGAACCGTCTCTGGAGATGATGTTTAAAAGATTATTGGAATAACAAAAAGACGAAAAGCTATCTAAAAGGAACTTTTCGTCTTTTTAATATTTAATCTAAATCTTCTTCTATGCTTTCGGCATCTGTCTCTTTTTCATCTTCCGCAGAAGTTTCAGCGGACTCATCAGAGCCAGTTTCTTTTTCTTCGGTCTGTGCATCGGCATCTTCACTATCAGCATCTTCGGTAGTTTCCTTTGAAGCATTCAGATTCACATAACCGCGGTCTACCGGCTGGAGATCGTTGTCGAGGTCGAAGTCTTCATCTTCAAAATCATCATTAAAATCATCTTCGTCCCATTTTTTAGATTTCTTAAAATAATAAACCAGACCAGCGGCAGCACTGCCGATAGCAGCCAGTCCTAATAATTTTTTGCTCCATTTTGCCATAATAATCGGACTCCTTTCAAACTCTTTTTCTTATCATAGCACATATTATATGAAAATTCCTATTAAAATAAAATAAATTATCTACAAGTTGAGTAGAAAATATGTTAAGCTAAAGTATATTCTGGCGATAAGTGTGAGGTACACTTTGAATAGTCGCATGGAATAAAGGAGAGAGAAAGGGTATGAAGGAACAGAGTACAAAGGCAGCAGCAAAGAGAAAATTTTTTAAAGTCGTATTCAGTAGAGCTGGAATATTTGTGATTCTGATTCTGCTGCAATTACTGGTATCTACAGTTGTAACATATTATCTGCGGGAATATGCGACGTTTGTATATAGTCTTTTGACTGTCCTGGAAGTTGTAGTCCTGGTATATATCATCAATACAGAAGGAAACCCGGCGTTTAAAATGACGTGGATTTTGTGCGTGCTGGCATTTCCTGTGATTGGAACGGTGTTCTATGTCTATGTACATCTGCAGCTGGAGACGCGCTTTTTACAGAATAGACTGGCGGCTCTGCGTATGGAGACAGAAGCCTATATGGACCAGAACCAGGAGATCGTGACGGCACTTTGGAACAGCAAGTCTGCCAATGCACAGTTGTCTTATTATCTGTCACATCAGCTGGGCTTCCCGACATACCACAATACAGAAGTAGAATATTTTCCAATCGGCGAAGCTAAATTTGAGTCCATGAAAAAAGAACTGGAAAAAGCGGAAAAATTCATCTTTATGGAGTACTTTATTGTAGAAGAAGGACTGATGTGGGATACGATCCTGGATATTTTAAAACGGAAGGTAGAAGAAGGAGTAGAAGTAAGATTCATGTATGACGGGATGTGCGCATTTGACCTGCTCCCGTATACGTATCCGAAAAAACTTCAGAAATTTGGTATCAAATGTAAGATGTCTAATAAGATCCGTCCATTTGTCTCTACGGTGCAGAATAACCGTGACCACAGAAAGATCTGTGTGATCGACGGACAGGTAGGGTACGTTGGAGGAATCAACCTTGCGGATGAATATATTAATGAAAAAGAACGTTTCGGACACTGGAAAGACACGGCAGTTCTGTTAAGAGGAGATGCAGTACAGAGTCTGACGATGATATTTTTACAGATGTGGGATGTAGAAGAGCATGGGCCGGAGCCTTATGGAAAATATCTGACGAAAAAGGCAGAGAAGCTTAACCAGGAACTGGGATATGTGATCCCGTATGCAGACAGTCCGTTTGATAATGAGAATGTGGGGGAAGAAGTATATTTTCACATTTTGAATCATGCGAAAAAATACGTGCATATCATGACACCGTATCTGATTCTGGATAATGAGATGCTTACGACTTTAACGCGTGCAGCCAAAAGTGGTATTGAGGTTATTATCATCATGCCACATATTCCGGATAAATGGTATGCATTTGCAGTGGCAAAGACGTATTATAAAGAACTGATCGAAGGAGGAGTCCAGATCTATGAATATACGCCGGGATTTGTACATGCCAAGGTGTTCGTATCAGATGATGACACGGCAACGGTTGGAAGTATCAATCTTGACTTCAGAAGTCTGTACCTTCATTTTGAAAATGGAGTATTCATATATAATAATCCGGAAGTAGGGCAGATAGAAAAAGATTTTCAGAATACACTGGCGAAGTCTCATAATGTAACCGTGACAGAAGTAAAAAACAGAGGAATTCTTACAAAAGTAGCCGGACAGGTATTAAGACTGGTTGCGCCGCTTATGTAAGATGTGGCAGTGGTTGTGGATTTTGCGAATTCTGAAAAAATCTTATTGAACCAAGTGAAAATGTATAGTATAATGCTTAAGGCGGTTTCATTAGGTCCGCTAAAGAAGACTGATAAGTTTGGTTAATAACGCAGGAGGAATGGATATGGTTAAAGCAGTAGTCGGTGCCAACTGGGGCGATGAAGGAAAAGGTAAGATTACAGATATGCTGGCTGAACAGGCAGATATCATCGTAAGATTCCAGGGAGGCGCGAATGCAGGTCATACAATTATTAATGATTATGGAAAGTTTGCATTGCATACACTTCCGTCAGGAGTTTTCTATGGTCATACAACCAGTATTATTGGAAATGGTGTAGCATTGGATGTACCGGTATTATTTAAGGAAGTTCAGTCTATTATCGATCAGGGAGTTCCAATGCCAAAGATTCTGGTATCTGACCGTGCACAGATGGTAATGTCTTATCATAAGAATTTTGACGCTTATGAAGAGGAAAGACTGGCAGGAAAATCCTTCGGTTCTACAAAATCAGGAATTGCACCGTTCTATTCAGATAAATATGCAAAGATCGGATTCCAGGTTAGTGAACTGTTTGATGATGAACTGTTAAAAGAAAAAGTTGTTCGTGTTGCAGAACAGAAGAACGTTTTACTGGAGCATCTTTATCACAAACCATTGATCAATCCTGATGATTTATATAATGAACTCCAGGAATATAAGAAGATGGTAGAGCCATTCGTATGTGATACATCACTTTACCTTCATAATGCGATCAAAGAAGGAAAAGAAGTTCTGTTAGAAGGACAGCTTGGATCATTAAAGGATCCAGATCATGGAATCTACCCAATGGTAACTTCTTCTTCTACACTTGCAGGATATGGTGCAATCGGAGCAGGAATCCCACCATATGAGATCAAACAGATCGTAACAGTATGTAAGGCATACTCAAGCGCTGTTGGAGCAGGTGCATTTGTAAGTGAGATTTTTGGTGATGAAGCAGATGAATTAAGACGCCGTGGTGGTGACGGTGGAGAATTCGGAGCAACAACAGGACGTCCAAGAAGAATGGGATGGTTTGACTGTGTGGCTTCAAAATATGGATGCAGAATGCAGGGAACAACAGATGTAGCATTTACAGTACTTGACGTACTTGGATATCTGGATGAGATTCCGGTATGTGTAGGTTACGAAGTAGACGGAGAAGTAACAACAGAATTCCCAACTACACATCTGTTAGAGAAAGCAAAACCAGTACTTAAGACACTTCCAGGATGGAAATGCGACATCCGCGGAATCAAGAAGTATGAAGATCTTCCGGAAAACTGCAGAAAATACGTAGAATTCGTAGAAGAGCAGATTGGTTACCCAATCACAATGGTATCCAACGGTCCGGGAAGACATGACATCATCTACAGAGAGTCAAAATTAAAATAAAATATAAACTCAGAAGAAGGATCTCGAAGAGAGGTCCTTCTTTTTGACGCCAAAGCATGCAAGAGAAGCTGCCAGTGTCAGGTTCCCTGTTTATCAAAGTATGCAAGAAAAAAGATTGCCTTATATACAAACTTCCGATTTTTTTAAGAAATTCCTTATGCTTTATTCAGTAAACAGCCATAATGTCGACACAAAGTATGCATATAATGAAACCATCGTAAATATAATAATAACGTCGGTGTTATCTGATACACCATGACGAATCGAAAGATATAGATATCAAGATGGAGGTAAAAACTATGAGTACTATGTATACAAGAGAGTGGAATAAGAATGAAGCAGAAGTAATATCAATGGAAGAATATCTGATGAAAAGAAAGAAAATCAGGGAAAAAGAAAGAAAACAAAAAGAAAACGGAGCCGGAACAAAAGAAGAAGATCTGACCCCATTTGAATTTTATATTGCCATGTATCCGTAAGAACCGGACTAAGACTCTTTTTTTTGGTCATTCTGATCATCGTGGCGGGTAAGCCGGTAAATCAGAAGATAACCATAAAGAAGTACCGGAAGAACGATGGTGCATGCGATGGAAGCCCAGAGAAGGTCCGTTGAATGAGGATTTCCCATAAGGGCGAAAATCAAAGTACTAAGATACATACCAAATAATAAAATAGCGGCAATAAGTGCCAGCACACGTTTTGCATTTTTCATAATAATCATCCTTTACAATGAATCAAGACTTTAGTATATTATATAAAGGGCAGTGAAAAATTGCAAATGAATATCGTACAAAGGAGTATAGAAATATGAGTACATTATTAGAACAGTGGCAGAGCATCGCATATGATGAGACTGCAGACAGAGGCCAGTTGGAGAGATTCTGGGGAACTTATTTCCAGATCGAGAAAGAAATCTATGAAAAACTTCTTTCTAATCCAGACGAAGTAGTAAAAGGAACAGTAAAAGAGCTGGCTGAAAAATATGGACAGGAAGTACTTACAATGATCGGATTCCTGGATGGAATCAACGAAAGTCTTCTCGTAGAGGTTCCACTTGACACAGTAGAAGAAGACACAGTTGTAAGTCTTGCATTTGATAAAGAAAGACTGTATAAGAACATGGTAGCTGCAAAGGCAGACTGGCTGTATGAGCTCCCACAGTGGAAAGAAATCTTCTCTGAAGAAGAATTAAAGAAACTTTACAAAGAGCAGAAAGAGTCCACAACTATCCGCAAAGCAAAAAAAATCGGAAGAAACGATCCATGTCCGTGCGGATCAGGTAAAAAATATAAAAAATGCTGTGGCAGATAATATTCCTCGCTGCAGGCATCCTGAGTCTCATTTATTACAGCGTGATCTGCATCACACTGAAAAAATGGGACTCTACTTTTTCAAGATTCTGGCTGGTCTTAGGAGGAATCGGAATCTTTGGCAGTAAGTGGATCGGTATCCACGGAATGCCCTGTATTCTGGAAGGTCTGATTGGAATCGGAGTATGCCTGCTGCTGATTTCCGAAATTGGTATTGTGTCTGGAATGCGGCCGAAGACGGAGAAAAAGGCAGGAGAAAACAGTGCAAAATGGATCATTGTACTGGGAGCACAGGTTAAGGGAAGAAAGATTACGGATTCCCTGAAGCGCAGACTGGATGCAGCGTATGGATATTTAAGTGAGCATCCGGAGGTAAAAGTGGTTGTTTCCGGCGGCCGGGGAAAAGGAGAAGATATATCCGAAGCGGCTGCAATGGCAACGTATCTGGAACGTGCTGGAATAGAGAGAAAACGCATTGTACAGGAAGATGCCTCGACCAATACACTGGAGAATTTGAAGTATTCCAGGACACTGATTGAAGACTGCAAAAGTCCGGTTGGAATTGTATCGAACAATTTTCACGTCTACCGTGGATGTATGTACGCAAAACGTGTCGGATTTGAAAATGCATTTCCGATAGCAGCAGGATGTCATCCGGTACTGTTTTTGAACTACTTTATTCGTGAATGTCTGGCGGTCTGGAAACTGTGGCTGAAAAAATATTGACAAAGCAAAACACCGTGCTATAATTAGAGCGTATAAAATAACACGTTGAAGAGAAGAGTAAGTTGGGAAAGAAATAGCAGAGAGAGAAGTCGCAGGCTGTAAGCTTCTTATTTTGGAACCTTCCGAAAACTACCTCTGAGTGGCTGCAAAACAGTCCGGTGATTCCGTTATCGTCATAATTAAGAGGTTCTGACATAAGAAGTCTTAAAAAAGGAAGAGACTTTGAGGTGTCAGTTCAAACAGGGTGGAACCGCGAGAAAACTCGTCCCTTACAGCATTGTCTGTAAGGGGCTTTTTTATTGCCATGCGTTCAAAAGACGTCGTAGATTACGGATAATTGCTGAACGGGCAAAAAAAGGAAACACATGCCCGAGGATAGAAGATAAAAAATAAAAAGAGAGGACATGATAAGCATGAAAATCACATTAAAAGATGGATCTTTCAAAGAGTATGAAGGAAGTATGTCAGTACTGGATATTACAAAAGATATCAGTGAAGGGCTGGCAAGAGTAGCAACTTCCGCAAGAGTAAATGGTGAAGTAGTAGACCTCAGACACGTTGTAAGTGAAGACTGTGAACTGGAGATCCTTACATTTGATAACGAAGAGGGAAAAGGTGCTTTCTGGCATACAACATCCCACATTATGGCACAGGCAATCAAACGTCTGTATCCAGATACAAAACTTGCAATCGGACCATCGATTGAAAACGGATTCTATTATGATGTGGACCGTGAGATTCCATTCGTAGCAGAAGACCTGGAAAAAATTGAAAAAGAAATGAAGAAAATCGTAAAAGAAGCTCTTCCAATCGAAAGATTTACAAAGACAAGAGAAGAAGCGATTGCATATTTTAAAGAAAAAGATGAACCATATAAAGTAGAATTAATAGAAGATCTGCCGGAAGGAGAAGAGATCAGCTTCTACCAGCAGGGAGAATTTGTTGATTTATGTGCAGGTCCACACCTGATGACAACAAAACCAGTCAAAGCATTTAAGCTTACAAGCCTTGCAGGTGCATATTGGAGAGGCAGTGAGAAGAATAAGATGCTTACAAGAATCTATGGTATTTCTTATCCTAAGAAAGCACAGCTGGATGAATATCTGACTATGCTGGAAGAAGCTAAGAAACGTGACCACAGAAAACTTGGAAAAGAACTTGGACTTTTCATGATGTGTGAAGAAGGCCCGGGATTCCCATTCTTCCTTCCAAAGGGAATGGTTCTTAAAAACACACTGCTTGATTACTGGAGAGAACTGCATAAAAAAGCGGGATATGTAGAAGTATCTACACCAATCATCTTAAGCAGACATCTCTGGGAAACATCCGGACATTGGGATCACTATAAAGAGAACATGTATACAACACAGATTGACGGGGAAGATTTTGCAATTAAGCCGATGAACTGTCCAGGTGGAATGCTTGTATACAAAGCAGAACCACGTTCTTACAAAGACCTTCCGCTTCGTGTCGGCGAACTGGGACTGGTTCATCGTCATGAAAAATCAGGTCAGTTACATGGACTGATGCGTGTACGCTGCTTCACACAGGATGATGCACATATCTTTATGATGCCGGAACAGATCAGAGATGAGATCAAAGGTGTTGTGGCATTGATCGATGAAGTATACCAGCTGTTTGGATTTAAATACCATGTAGAACTTTCTACACGTCCGGAAGACAGTATGGGAAGTGATGAAGATTGGGAACTTGCTACAGAAGGACTGCGTGGTGCATTGAATGACCTTGGTCTTGACTATGTGGTAAATGAAGGTGATGGTGCATTCTATGGTCCTAAGATTGACTTCCATCTGACAGATTCTATCGGAAGAACATGGCAGTGTGGAACGATTCAGCTTGACATGCAGCTTCCACAGAGATTCGAACTGGAATACACAGGAGCTGATGGAGAGAAACATCGTCCAATTATGATCCACCGTGTAGCATTTGGATCTATTGAAAGATTTATTGGAATTCTGATCGAGCATTTTGCAGGAGCATTCCCAACATGGCTTGCACCTGTACAGGTAAAGGTGCTTCCAATTTCTGATAAACATCTGGAATATGGACAGAAAGTACTGGATACACTGAATGCAGCCGGAATCCGTGCAGAGATTGATACACGTGCAGAAAAGATTGGATACAAGATCCGTGAAGCACAGATGCAGAAGATTCCATACATGCTGGTAGTTGGAGCAAAAGAAGAAGAGGAAAACCTGGTATCAGTAAGAAGCAGATTCGCAGGAGACGAAGGGCAGAAAGGTCTGGATGAATTTGTAGCAGCAGTCAAAGAAGAGATTGCAACAAGAACAAGACGTGAAGTTGTAAAAGAAGATTAATGAAAATAATATCTGCAAACAGAATAGAATTTTAAAGAACTGGCATAATATATCCTGAAACCTGAAAGGAGGATATATTATGCCAGATTTAAGATGTACTGTGCAGACATGCACACACAACCAGAACTATTATTGTGATCTTGACAATATTGTGGTGGGAGGAAGTGCTGCGAAGAACGCAGAAGAGACCAGTTGTGACAGTTTTGAGGAAAGAAAAGAAGGAAGTGCTTTTTCTAATACCTTCTCAGATATGGACAAAAAAGAAGCAACGGCCAGAAGCGATGTGGACTGTAAGGCGACAGACTGTATGTATAATAAAGACTGTCAGTGTCATGCAGGCAAGATCAGCGTAGAAGGTGGCAATGCCTGTCACTGTGGTGAGACGGAGTGTGCGACTTTCAAATGTGGATGTGCGTAAAAGAAAAATAAAAGACCAGAGCGGGTTTTATATTCTGTGACAGAAAGAACCGCCCTGGTTCTTTTTTGCTTTCTGAAAGGGATCGGGATTTGTTGGTTGACGTAAATTTCATGTAAGGGTATAATGACTTTATATGCCGAACGAGGCAGGGAAGAAGAGGGTCTGAATGAAGAAAGAAGAAAATACATATTACAAAGAAACCCCAAAATTCGGAAGAAATGGCCCGTCTAAACTAAAATTACAGTTTAAGCGGGGGATGACCTATTTTCTGGTAATTGTTGCATGTATTCTGGTATATTTTGCAATGCTCAGGATAGAAGCAATATCGAATACATTTTCGAAGATACTGGACATATTGAAGCCTGTTTTATATGGCTGTCTGATTGCGTATTTCCTGAATCCAATTGTACGTAAAGTCGACCAGTATCTGGTGCCGGCTCTGGAAAAGAATATGAAGAACAAAGAAAAGGCAAAGAATCTGTCCAGAAGTATAGGGGTTGCGGCAGCAGTTGTTATCATGATTGCAGTGGTAACGGCATTGATTAATATGATGATTCCGGAGCTTATTAACAGTATCCGGAATCTGATATTCACACTGCCGTCCCAGATTAACCAGCTGGTAAAGCAGGTGAACAATATCAAATTAGATGATTCTACCATGACATCTATGCTTAAGAATGCCATGAACGAAGCATCTACAAGCCTTCAGAACTGGATCCGGACAGATCTTCTGAATAAGGTCAATGAATTGATGACACATCTGACGGTGGGGCTGTATACACTGGTGATGGAGATGTTCCATGCGGTTGTCGGAGTAATCGTATCTGTGTATATTTTATTTGGAAAAGAAAAATTCATAAGCCAGAGCAAAAAAGCAGCTTATGCAATTTTTCCGGCAGAACGTGCGAATCTGTTCATTCACATTGCGGTAAAAACGAATGAAATCTTTGGTGGTTTCATCATCGGAAAGATGATTGATTCGATTATTATTGGAATTTTGTGTTTTGTCGGAACTTCGATCCTGAATATGCCATATGCAATGCTGGTCAGCGTGATCGTGGGTGTGACGAATGTTATTCCGTTCTTTGGACCATACATCGGAGCAATCCCAAGTGCGATACTGATCGCATTGACAAATCCGGTGAAAGGTATTTATTTTCTGATTTTTATCCTGCTGTTACAGCAGTTTGACGGAAATATACTGGGTCCTAAGATCCTTGGTAATTCAACAGGATTGTCTGCATTCTGGGTAATTGTATCGATCCTTCTTGGGGGAGGATTATTCGGAATTGTGGGAATGCTGTTTGGAGTTCCAACATTTGCAGTAATATATTATGTGATAAAGCTTCTGGTGGATAATAAGCTTGAGAAAAAAGAGCTTCCGACAGTGTCCGGGTGCTATAATGAAGAGAGCTATGTGGATAACGAAGGCGTTTATCATTCAGGAAAATAAAAAATTTAAAATAAAAAGGGGAAAAAGAAACTATGCCGATCAGAGTGCAGAATGATCTCCCGGTAAAGGAGATCTTGGAAAGTGAAAATATATTTGTCATGGATGAACACCGTGCTACGCATCAGGATATTCGTCCGATCCAGATTGGACTACTGAACCTGATGCCATTAAAAGAAGAGACGGAGCTTCAGATCTTGCGTGCGCTGTCTAATACACCACTGCAGGTTGACGTGACATTTGTAGCAGTATCAAGCCACAAGGCGAAGAATACATCCATGAGTCATCTGAACCAGTTCTATCAGAAATTTGATGAGATTAAAGACCGTAAATTTGACGGATTTATCATTACCGGTGCGCCGGTAGAACAGATGCCGTTTGAAGAGGTGGATTACTGGGAAGAACTGACCCGTATCATGGACTGGACAAAGACGAATGTAGTGTCAACACTTCATCTTTGCTGGGGTGCACAGGCTGGTATGTATTATCACTATGGAATCGATAAAGTACAGCTGGATAAAAAGGCATTTGGTGTCTTCTGGCACAGAGTATTGAACCGGAAGATCCCGCTGGTGCGTGGGTTTGATGATGTATTCCTTGCGCCACATTCGCGCCATACAGAGACACCGCTTGACAAAGTGCGTGCAGATGAGAGACTGACAATCCTTGCTGAGTCTGATGAAGTGGGACTTTTTATGGCAATGGCGCAGAATGGCCGACAGATCTTCGTTATGGGACATCCGGAGTATGACCGTGTCACACTGGATGGTGAATATAAGAGAGATAAAAGCAAGGGGCTTCCAATCGAACTTCCAAAGAATTATTACAAGGATGATAATCCGGAGAACCGTCCGCTTCTTACATGGAGAGCGACTGCGAACAACCTGTATACAAACTGGCTGAATTATTACGTATACCAGGCAACACCGTATGATCTCGAAGGAACACCGGATTTTGTATGGAAATAAAAATAATGAAAAAATGCTTGACAAACAAACTTTGTTACGGTAAAGTATAGCCATAACAAAGCAAAACCGTTGAGAAAGAGGAGTAGCTTATACGATGACATCAAAGAGAGCAGCAGATGGTGAGATTGCTGTATGAAGTTGATAAGTGAATGGACTTTCGAGGGCAGTCTGAAATCAAAGCTTATAGTAAACAAAAAGCAGAAGAGAGTATGGCTTGTCGGGAACCGAACCCGTTATCAATCAGGAGTGTATGTTAGTACATGAGAAAGTGGACGATTCGTCAATTTGAGTGGTACCGCGATAATAATAGATATTATTACCGTCTCAAACCTTATGGTTTGGGGCGGTTTTCTTTATGTCGGGAAAAGTATGACAGACGGTTATCGATGAAAGATTTTCTCTCCTAACAATGACAGAGAGCTGGCAATTGCAATCTGTAGACAACAAAAAATATTTGATACAAAAAAGGAGAAAAAGATTATGAAAAAGAAAATGGTAACAGTATTATTAACAGCAGCAATGGTAACAGCAATGGCAGCAGGATGTGGAAAGTCATCCGATTCTGAAAGCAGTGATAAAAAAGAATCATACACCATTGGAATTGAACAGTTTGCAGAGCACGGTTCTCTTGATAATTGCCGGGAAGGATTCTTAGCAGGACTGGAAGAAGAAGGAATCAAAGAAGGCGATAACCTGACCGTAAAATATAAAAATGCAGCAGCTGACATGGGAACTGCAAAACAGATTTCCGACAGTCTGGTATCTGACAAAGTAGATCTTGTGTGCGCAATCGCAACACCAAGTGCCCAGAGTGCATATAACGCAGCAATGAAAGCAGATATCCCTGTAATCTATACAGCGGTTACAGATCCTGTAGCAGCAGAGCTTGCAGGCAAAGACGGGAAACCAGTCGGAGAAGTGACAGGAACATCCGATAAACTTCCGGTAGAAGAGCAGTTAAAGATGATCCGTGAGATGCTTCCGGACGCTAAGAAGATCGGCATCATGTATACAACAAGTGAAGCAAACTCCGTATCGGCAATTGAAGAATATAAAAGTCTTGTAGAAAAATATGATTTCGAACTGGTGGAAAAAGGAATCACAACAACAGCAGATGTTTCACTTGCAGCAGATGATCTTCTGAGCAAAGTAGACTGCATCACAAACCTGACAGATAATACCGTAGTGGCATCACTTCCAACCATCCTTGATAAAGCAAATGAAAAGAAGATCCCGGTATTCGGAAGTGAGATCGAGCAGGTGAAGATCGGATGCCTTGCAGCAGAAGGAATCGACTACATCGCACTTGGAAAACAGACAGGTAAGATGGCAGCAAAAGTATTAAAAGGCGAAGAAAAAGCATCTGAACAGAATTTCGAGACAATCACAGAGCCAGGATTCTATGTAAATAATAAAGTAGCAGAAAATCTTGGAATCACAGTACCAGACGATCTTGCAAACAATGCAGTAGAAAGCTTTGACGAGATCACAGCAGAATAAAAAGGAAAATTGGGAGGCATATTCATGAGTTTCATCACATCGATATTAGAACAGGGTCTGATCTATGGAATCCTGGCATTGGGGATATATATCACATATAAAATACTGGATTTCCCGGATCTTACGGTAGATGGAAGTTTCCCATTGGGGGCAGCAATTACAGCTGCCCTTCTTACACGGGGAGTCAATCCATATCTCACACTGATCCTTGCATTTGCAGCAGGAGCGGTTGCGGGCATCTGTACAGGCCTGATCCATGTAAAATGTAAAGTAAGAGATCTTCTTTCCGGAATCATCATGATGACAGCACTCTGGACGATCAACCTTTACATAGCAGGAACAGCAAATGTTCCGTTATTTTCACAGAAAACAATTTTTAAAAATGATGTGATGGACCGTGTGATCCCGGAAGCAATTGCACCGTATTCTACATTGATCATCATACTGGTCCTCGCAGTAATCTGTAAAATATTATTAGATCTGTACCTGAATACAAAGTCAGGATTTTTATTAAGAGCAGTAGGAGACAATGACGTACTGGTAGTATCTCTTGCAAAAGACAAGGGAAATATCAAGATTTTAGGACTTGCGATCTCAAATGGTTTGGTGGCACTGGCCGGATGCGTGTTCGCACAGGAAGAAAGAGTCTTTGAGATTTCTATGGGAACCGGTGCAATGGTCATCGGACTTGCAAGTGTTATCATCGGAACCAGTATCTTCCGGAAACTGACACTGCTTCGTACAACAACGGCGGTTCTGGTCGGTTCGATTATCTATAAAGCCTGTGTGGCAGTCGCACTTCGTAACTTTGATCCACAGGCAATGAAACTCGTAACAGCAGTATTGTTCCTGATTGTACTTATCATCAGTATGGACAGAAAGAAGAAGGTGAATACGAATGCTTGAATTAAAAGGAATTCATAAATATTACAATCCGGGAACAGTAAACGAAATGTGCCTGTTTCAGAATTTTGATCTGACAATTGATAAAGGGGAATTCGTATCCGTAGTAGGAAGTAACGGATCAGGAAAAACATCCATGCTGAATATCATCTGCGGAAGCATTCCGGTAGAAGGCGGACAGATCCTGATCAACGGAACCGATATCACAAAGCAGAAAGAATATAAAAGAAATCAGAAAATCGGCCGTGTATATCAGAATCCGGCTATGGGAACCTGCCCAAGCATGACAATTCTTGAAAATATGTCACTGGCAGATAACAAAGGAAAGACATTCGGCCTTTCCAGAGGAACGAATAAAGCAAGAATCAACTATTACAAAGAACAGTTAAGTCAGTTAGGTCTCGGACTGGAAGATAAGATGGACGTAAAAGTCGGAGCATTATCCGGTGGACAGCGCCAGGCGATGGCACTTCTGATGTCAACAATGACACCGATTGAATTCCTGATCCTGGATGAACATACCGCGGCACTGGACCCGAAGACTGCAGAACTTATTATGCAGCTGACAGACAAGATCGTAAAAGAAAAGAAACTTACGACAATTATGGTCACACATAACTTAAGATATGCGATAGAATATGGCAACCGTCTGGTGATGATGCATCAGGGAAATGCAATTCTGGATAAAAAAGGAAAAGAAAAAGACGAAATGTCGGTAGATGATATATTAACTTTATTTAATGAAATCAGTATTGAGTGTGGCAACTAAAAGATGTTATACTGAATATGCCGGTAAAAAACACAGTTTTAAAGGCTGTGTTTTTTTGTCGCTATACGTTCGTAAAGGAGCTGCCGGTAGCCAAAGCATCCATGGAAAGCTGGGGGTGGCAGGTTCTATGTATACCAAAATTCGGTAGATTAAAATGAAGAAAGAGGATAAACATATGGCAAAAAGAATTGCAAAATTTGAAAAAGTAAGTTTTGAGCAGTTTAAAGAAGGATATCTGGATGCGGTCGGACAGGACGGCGATGAAAAGATCCAGGAAGTATATGAAGTGTTAAAGCTTCCAAAGCGTGCAACAAAAGGATCCGCAGGTTATGATTTTTACGCACCTGTAGACATTGCGTTAAAGCCGGGGGAGACCGTAAAAGTCCCAACAGGAATCCGTGTCAGAATGGAAGAAAACTGGGTACTGCAGTGTTATCCAAGAAGTGGACTGGGATTCAAATTCCGTCTGCAGCTTAACAACACCGTAGGAATCATCGATAGCGATTACTATTATTCCGACAATGAAGGACACATTTTCGCAAAGATCACGAATGATACTAACGAAGGAAAGACGGTGGAGATCGCTGCCGGAACCGGATTCATGCAGGGAATTTTCATGGAATACGGAATCACGGAAGATGATGACGTAGAAGATATCCGAAACGGTGGATTTGGAAGTACTACAAAATAATAGTAAAAGGAACGTCGCATTCCATGACTTGAAAGGGAAAAATCAAGGAATGCAACGTTCTTTTTTATTATACCTAAGTATGCAAGAGAAGCTGTAGGTGTCAGGTTCTCTGTATGTCAAAGCTTGTTAAATGTCTGCAGGATGTATATTGGGACAAATACGGGACATACTACACTCGAAAGACAAACAGCAGGAGAGACTGACCGGACAGTTCCGATAGTGGCAAAATTTACTTTTGGCACTCACATCATTAAATATAAAATATCCGAAAAGGCAGCAGAGGTGACGAAGATGGTACGGGAAAATATTCCGATATATAAAACAAGAGAAGAAAACGTTGCATATATGGATCAGATACTTCCGATAAAAGAAAGCTTTGACTTAATCAGGAGGGATCTTTTTATCGGCGGACGGGTGTCTTCTTTTTATTTTATCAATGGTTTTAACAGTGACGATACAATGCTTAAGATTATGGATTCACTTCTGAAAGTAAAGGCAGAAGATATGCCGGAAAATGTGTGGGATTTTTCAAGCGCCTGCATTCCGTACGTGGAAGTGGGGGTGCTGTTTGATTTTGACCAGGTATTTAAAAACCTTCTATCGGGTGTGACGTGTGTATTTATCGATGGCTATCAGGCGTGCATTGCAATTGACTGCCGAACCTATCCGGCAAGAAGTGTAGAAGAACCGGATAAAGACAAGTCATTGCGCGGTTCCAGGGATGGATTCGTGGAGACTCTCGTATTCAATACAGCTATGATGCGGCGCAGGATCCGTCATCCGGCACTGATCATGGAAATGCAGGAAGTAGGCGACAGTTCACGGACAGATGTGGCAATCTGTTATATGGGGGACCGTGTAGATAAAGAACTTCTTCATAATATAAGAAGCAAGATAAAGAGCATCCAGACAGATGACTTAAGAATGAACCAGCAAAGTCTTGCAGAATGCCTGTTCAGAAGAAAATGGTACAATCCATTTCCGAAGTTCAAATTTACTGAAAGACCGGATACAGCATCGGCCTGCCTTCTGGAAGGAAAAGTCGTGATCCTGGTAGATAATTCGCCGTCAGCCATGATTCTTCCGACATCGATTTTTGATATAATCGAGGAGGCAAATGATTACTATTTTCCAACACTTACCAATGTCTATCTGAAGATATCCCGGGCACTGATCAATGTGATGTGCGTGTTCCTGACACCTGTGTTTTTGCTCTTTATGCAGAATTTGAACTGGCTTCCGAAAGTATTTGCCTTTGTGGCAGTAAAAGATACAGTGAATATCCCGTTGATCTATCAGTTATTAATGCTTGAGATCGCCATTGACGGACTAAGACTTGCGGCGCTTAATACACCAAGTATGTTAAGTACGCCGCTGAGTGTGATCGCGGGCCTTGTGATGGGAGAGTTTTCTGTGGCTTCGGGATGGTTTAACAGTGAAGTAATGTTATATATGGCATTTGTTGCAGTGGCCAATTACACACAGCCGAATTTCGAACTTGGCTATGCGTTAAAATTCATGCGCCTGGAACTGCTGGTGCTGACAGCGTTGTTCAACTGGTGGGGATTTGCTGTTGGAACGGTTCTTGTGGTGTGCAGTATCTGTTTTAATAAGACACTGTCGGGGCGGGGTTATCTGCATATAAGCTTGAAATAAAAATTGTGGAAAAAAAGAAAAAATGTTATAATCCTTTTTAATACCAAAGTATGCAAGAGAAGCTGCCGGTGGCAGGTTCTCTGCATGTTAAATATAGAAAGGCAGCGATACGAATGAATCACAAAGACGAAAGATTAGGCACGGAGCCGCTTGGGAGGCTGATGTTCTCACTTGCGGTTCCTTCTGTGGCGGCACAGCTTATCAATGTGCTTTATAATATTGTAGACAGAATCTACATCGGACATATTCCGGAATATGGAGATGTGGCACTGACAGGAGTCGGGGTTACATTTCCGATACTGACGATGATCTCGGCGTTCAGTGCATTTGCCGGAATGGGCGGGGCACCGCTTGCATCCATCCAGCTGGGTAAACAGAACAAACAAAAAGCAGAGCAGATCCTTGGCAATTCGGCAGGACTTCTGGTTCTGTGTGCGGTGATATTAACTGTATTTTTCTCGGTATTTAAGACTCCGATCCTGTATGCGTTTGGAGCGAGTGATGCGACGATTACATATGCAAGAGATTATATAACGATCTATCTGATCGGAACCATCTTCGTGCAGCTTGCATTGGGATTAAATGCATACATCAGCGGACAGGGAGAAGCAAAGATTGCGATGTTTTCGGTTCTGATCGGAGCAGTACTGAATATCTGTCTGGATCCGGTATTTATCTTCCTGTTTCATCTTGGCGTACGAGGGGCGGCGCTGGCTACGATCATATCCCAGGCGGTAAGTGCGGCATGGGTAGTCAGGTTCCTGACATCAGAAAAAAGCGTGATGCGTCTGACATTTAAAAATATGCATCTGAACGGAGCAACGATTAAGATGATCGCGGGACTTGGAATCTCGCCATTTATCATGCAGAGTACGGAAAGTTTGGTTACGATCACTTTGAATACCGGACTTCAGAAATACGGCGGGGATCTGTATGTCGGTTCCATGTCGATCCTGATGAGTATCATGCAGCTGATCACGATTCCGGTACAGGGAATCACACAGGGGATCCAGCCGGTCATCAGTTATAATTACGGCGCAGGGAATATCGACCGTGTGAAGGCAACTCTGAAACGTATGATCCTGGTATGTCTGTCCGGAACGCTGGTGCTGGCAGGTGTGGCAATCTTTTTCCCGGAAGTGTATACAGGGCTGTTTACCAATAATAAGGAACTGCTGGAGCTGACATGTAAGGTCATGCCGGTATATTTCCTTGGAATTTCCATTTTTGGAATCCAGTGTGCGTGCCAGACATCATTTATCTCCCTTGGACAGGCGAAAGTATCGTTATTTATCGCACTTTTGCGTAAGATTATCCTCCTGATCCCGCTTGCGGTCATCCTTCCGAAGTTTATGGGTGTGATGGGAATCTACCGTGCAGAGCCGGTCGCAGATACGATATCCGTTCTTACGACGAGCGTTGTATTTGTGATTACGATGAAAAAAGTTTTGCGTAATAAGTAAGACAATGGTAAGATGAAAGGGACATCATATAAGGGGGTAAATGAATATGAGTTGCCAAAGCATTCCAAAAGAGCAGCCGGTGGCAGGAGAATATGTAATTACGATCAACAGTACATGTGATCTGCCAAAAGACTGGGTGTGGGAAAGAAAGATACCAGTAGTTCCGCTTAACTGTACGATCGGGGATAAGACTTACCGTGATATGTATGATCTGTCAGCAGATGAATTCTACGGCATGTTAAGAGCCGGGGCGATGACAGTTACTTCTCAGCCAAGCCCACAGGATGCGATGGATATTCTGGAACCAATTTTAAAAGAAGGAAAAGATATCTTACATCTGGCATTTTCGTCAGGCTTAAGTGGTACATATAACAGCATGTGCATAGCGGCAGAAGAACTGCAGGAAAAATATCCGGAGAGAAAGATCGTAGTGATCGATACGCTATGTGCAAGCATGGGTGAAGGTCTCATTGATTATAAAGCACTGGAACTTCAAAAAGAAGGAAAATCCCTGGAAGAAGTTGCACAGTGGGTAGAAGAAAATAAATTAAAAGTCTGCCATTTCTTCATGGTAGATGATCTGAACCATCTTCAGAAAGGCGGCCGTATCTCCAAGACGGCAGCAGTTCTTGGAACAATGGTTCAGATCAAGCCAATCATTTATCTGGATAATGAAGGAAAACTTCAGATCATAAGGAAAGAACGCGGCAGAAAGAAAGGGATGAATAAGATCGTCGATATGGCAATCGAAGCAACGGAAGGAAAGACACCGGATATGGTGATGATCCCGCACGGCAACTGTCCGGAAGATGCTGCATATGTGGCAGAGCTCGTCAAAAAGAAGATGGGCGTGACAAACATCATGATGAATAATCTTGGAACTGTGATCGGCGGGCATACAGGTGCAGGGATGATCGCTGTGGTATGCATGGCAGAGCACAGATAATCACCGGAGCTTATAAAATCTCCATAAGGCATAAAAGACACGAAAAAAACAGGAGGCATAAGATTATGAAACATCTGACAATCGATAAGGCAATGAAAGACATCTGGCCGGATACCAGAGTCGGATGCCTGCAGTATCAGGTAAAGGTCGAAAAGAAGAACGAAGAATTATGGAAATATCTAAAGAAAGACATTTTCAAAAAGACGCGTGATGATATCTTTGATTACGGAATCAATGATATTCCAAATGTAAAAGAATCAAGAGCAGCATATAAGGCGTTCGGAAAAGATCCAAGCAGATACCGTGTATCCTCAGAAGCATTGATCCGCCGTATCGGACAGGGAAAAGGACTCTATGAAGTAAATACCGTAGTCGATGTAAATAACTTAATCTCGATTGAATCTGGCTTCTCGGTGGGATCTTACGATACAGCACAGATCGCAGATGAGCTGGTATTCCGTGTCGGAAAAGAAGGCGAGACCTATAAGGGAATCGGAAAGGACGAGATCAAGATCGATGCCCTTCCGGTACTGGCAGACGAACAGGGAGCAATCGGAAGTTCTACGAGTGATTCCGAGCGTGCAATGATTACGGAAAATGCAACAGAAGTCCTGACACTTATCTATTCATTTTCCGGAAATGATGATCTGGAAAAAGCACTGGATTATGGAAAGAAGTATCTGGAGAAATATGCAGGCGCGCAGAATGTGGAAAGCTGGATCGTGGAATAAATGCCAGATTACAGGCGGATTTTGAGAGTATAAAGATCTGTATAAAATATTTAAAAAATATAAAAAAACAGTTGACAGGCGACATGTGATATGATAAATTAGATGTTGCGTGAAGCGAAAAAGAAAGTAGAGTATCCACTCTCACCGTAGCACAAGCGAGTGACTAATGGTTTGATATTGAGTATAATACAGATTCTGACAACAGGTCTGATGATACAGATATATAAGTGGATAGTCTCGAACTATTCACTTATTTTTATTTTATGATGGAGGTGCACGACAATTAGCGATTTAATGATTAACGGGCAGATTAGAGACAAAGAAATTAGAGTGATTGGAGAGAATGGCGATCAGTTAGGTATTATGACTCCGAGAGAGGCTATGAAGCTTGCTCAGGAAGCAGATCTTGATCTTGTAAAGATTGCTCCAAAGGCTCAGCCACCTGTTTGCAAGATTATTGATTACGGTAAGTACAGATATGAACTTGCAAGAAAGGAAAAAGAAGCTAAGAAAAAACAGAAAACCGTTGAAGTAAAAGAAGTGCGTCTTTCACCAAATATTGAGACGAACGATCTTAATACAAAAGTGAATAATGCGAAGAAATTCATCAGCAAAGGTAACAAAGTAAAGGTTACACTGCGTTTCAGAGGTCGTGAGATGGCACATGTTCAGCAGAGTAAACACATTCTGGACGATTTCGCTCAGATGCTTGGCGACATCGCAGTCATTGAAAAGCCGGCTAAGATGGAAGGCAGAAGCATGAGCATGGTTTTAACTGAAAAACGTTAAAAATACAATACAAGTTGAAGGAGGAGCATATCATGCCAAAAATTAAAACTAATAGAGCAGCTGCAAAGCGCTTCAAAAAGACAGGTACAGGAAAATTAAAAAGAAATAAAGCTTACAAGAGCCATATCTTAACTAAGAAATCTACAAAGAGAAAAAGAAATCTTAGAAAAGCAACAATCGCTGATGCTACTAATGTAAAGAACATGAAGAAGGTATTACCATATCTCTAAGATAAGGTTCAATTTGTGAAGGAGGAAGAATAAGACATGGCAAGAATTAAAGGCGGATTAAACGCTAAAAAAAGACATAACAGAACATTAAAGTTAGCAAAAGGATATAGAGGAGCACGTTCTAAACAGTACAGAGTTGCAAAACAGTCTGTAATGAGAGCTCTTACATCTTCATACGCAGGAAGAAAACAGCGCAAACGTCAGATGCGTCAGCTCTGGATCGCTCGTATCAACGCTGCAGCTAGAATGAACGGACTGTCATACAGCAAGTTCATGCACGGCTTAAAAGTAGCTAACATCGAGATGAACAGAAAGATGCTCGCAGAGATGGCTGTAAATGATGCAGAAGGATTTGCAACACTTGCAGAAGCTGCAAAAGCTGCTTTAGCTTAATTCTATAAAATGATATTTTGACACGCAGGAGTTTCTTCTGCGTGTTTTTTTCTTGTGTGCGCCTAGCGGCGCACGTTTCCAACGGGTTAAAGTCCCGAATCCACCCGGTAGTGGGAAGGATATAGCCGA
>NZ_CAKRAH010000034.1 GCF_934294775.1 uncultured Dorea sp. | reverse complement strand
TCGGAGTGTGGCTCAGCTTGGTAGAGCGCTACGTTCGGGACGTAGAGGTCGCGTGTTCGAATCACGTCACTCCGATTGAATGATACAGTATCTGGTATAGGTACTGTATTTTTTTGTATTTGGAAGTCATACTACTCTATATCCATGCAAAACAGGTAAAAGAGATTGCAGAAGAAGTATGGAAAGAAGCATAAATAGAGTAAAAAGGAATCCCAAAGATCATAGCGATCTGGGATTCCTTTTTTGTACTTATTATTTTATTAATCTACATAATACACATAATTCTCTTTACGAGGTTTCGCTTTTGGCACATCTCCATCCGGATAGCCAAGTACGCAATGTCCAATTCCCTCATAATCACCTTCGATGCCCCATTTTTTCAGAAGTGCTTTGCCTTCTTCTGATTCAAACTCCTCTTTTGCACGGTGGATCCAGCAGCTTCCGATGCCAAGAGAAGCAGCAGCGTTCATGAGATTCCCCATCACAAGGCTTCCGTCATATATATGTGTAGGTCGGTTCTTATCTGCCAATACAATCAGGACAACCGGTGCGCCATAGAACGGATCCATGTCTCTTCTCATGATAGTGGCATTCATCTTTGAAAGCTGATCACGTGTCTCTTTGTTGGTAACAGCGATAATGATTGGTGACTGCATGCCCATACCGGTTGCAGCGTAGGTTCCTGCTTCAATGATTACGTCCATGTCTTCTTTGGAAACCATAGCGTCCGGTTTGAAGCTGTGGATGCTGCGGCGTTCTATCATATTCTTAATACTTTCGTTCATAAATCAAGACTCCTTTGCAATAAAGATGAAAATAGAATTTCAAAATATAACCGAAACAAAAATGAAAATAAATGATTATATTTCCGGATTGTTATGTACATGTTTTTTGATTGCTTCGAAACTTTCTTTGCTGACTACATGCTCCATCTTGCATGCATCAGCTGCAGCGACATCCGCCGGTACACCAAGACGTGTAAGCCAGGATGATAAAAGTGTGTGGCGTTCATAAATCATATTTGCAATCTCCAGGCCGGATGGTGTCAAATGAATAAATCCCTGCTCATCTACTTTAATATGTTCCTTCTCACGAAGGTTCTTCATGGCAACACTGACGCTTGACTTTTTAAACCCAAGCTCGTTGGCAATATCTACGGAACGCACTACAGGTAGTTTCTGGCTTAGTATCAGAATCGTCTCAAGGTAGTTCTCTGCGGATTCATTTAATACATTGTTGTTCATGATAAGTCATTCCCTCCTTCATACGCTAACATTGCATTTAGTATACCATAGTTCGAAACTACTGGCAAATCAAAGAAAATTCTTATTGAGAAAAAATATTCAATAAAATGAAATAAAGTTGTTGACAGCTAATGAGTGTTAGCATATACTAACTATTGCAGAGGATAATGAAAACATTTATCATTATCAAAACCCTTATCAAAGTGATGGGAAAATACAAAAAATCATACATAAAGAAAACGAGGTGTTATTATGCCACTTACAATGGCCGGTATCGGTGAAACAAACACAATTTCACGTATTGGTGGAAATGAAGAGACAAGACGTTTTCTGGCGAATCTTGGATTTGTTGCAGGAGCGGAAGTTGTTGTACTGTCGAAGATCGGAGGCAATGTGATCGTAAATATCAAAGACTCCAGAGTGGCAGTAAATGAGGATATGGCGCGGCACATCATGATCTAAGGACCTGGGTGTCTGCTGTATTATAGATACTAACAATCTAAGGAAAGGAGAAACAGCAATGACTTTAGGTGATGCAAAAGTTGGAAGTACAGTTGTTGTAACGAAGATTGAAGGGGACAGCGCATACAAGCGCCGTATTATGGACATGGGCATTACAAAAGGAAGCGAGCTGTATATCAGAAAGGTGGCTCCACTTGGAGATCCTGTAGAGATTACAGTCAGAGGATATGAGCTTTCTGTAAGAAAAGATGATGCTCAGTGTGTACAGGTAAAATAAATATCTTACCGAATGGACTGACAGATACATAACGTCACAGAAAATATACGTTCAAGGAGGTAAATAAGGGATGGGAATTAAGATCGCACTTGCGGGAAACCCAAACTGTGGTAAAACCACAATGTTTAACGCCTTAACGGGTGCCAACCAGTATGTTGGTAACTGGCCAGGTGTTACAGTAGAGAAAAAAGAGGGAAAATTAAAAGGAAAGAGAAAGAACGATGACATCATCGTAACAGACCTTCCGGGTATCTATTCTCTTTCACCATATACACTGGAAGAGGTAGTCAGCCGTGATTATATCTTAAATGATAATCCGGATGTTATCATCGACCTGGTGGATTCAACAAATATCGAGCGTAACCTGTATCTTGCTACACAGCTGATCGAGACAGGTGTGCCGGTAGTTATCGCACTTAACATGACAGACCTTCTGGAAAAGAGAGGAATCAAGATTGATACAAAGAGACTTTCTATGTTATTAGATTGTCCGATCGTTGAGACTTCAGCTCTGAAACAGACAGGACTGGATGCTTTGGTTGAGACAGCAATCAAAGTTGCAAACAAAAAAGAAGTTGATCTTCCAAGAGAAATCTTCTCAAAAGAACTGGAAGAAGCTATCACAAATGTAAAAGGAGTTCTCCCGGATTCTATCTCTGAAGATAAGAAGAGATGGTATGCTGTTAAATTCCTTGAGAACGACAGCAAAGTTGTAGAAAGCATGAATCTTTCGGCAGCAGCAAAAGCAGCAGTTGACAAAGACAGAAAAGATCTTGAAACAAAACACGACGATGATATGGAAAGTATCGTAACAGATGAACGTTACAAATTCATCCAGAAAGTCGTAGACACAACTGTTAAAAAGGGAAAAGATAAATTAACAACATCAGATAAGATCGACAGAATCGTAACAAACCGTATTCTTGGTATCCCGATCTTCATCGCAGTTATGTTCGTTGTTTACTACATTTCCGTAACAACAATCGGTACAATCGTAACAGACTGGACAAATGATACATTCGTAGGTGCTATTCAGGATATTGTATCAAAAGGACTTGAATCAGTCGGCGTAAACAGTGTTCTGGAAGGATTAGTAGTTGACGGTATCATCGGTGGTCTCGGAGCCGTACTTGGATTCGTTCCTCAGATGGCTATCCTGTTCCTCTTCCTTTCTATCCTGGAAGACTGCGGATATATGGTACGTATCGCATTCGTTATGGACCGTGTATTCAGACACTTCGGACTGTCTGGTAAGAGTTTCATCCCACTTCTGATTTCATCAGGTTGTGGTATTCCTGGAATCATGGCTTCTAAGACCATTGAGCAGGACAATGACAGACGTCTGACAATTATGACAGCAACATTTATCCCATGTGGAGCTAAATTACCAGTTATCGCTCTGATGGGTGGAGTTATGACAAGCTACGCAACAGGAAGTTACACAGCAGGTGGATTCATGGCACCTATCATGTACTTCGTAGGTATCGTAGCAGTATTAGTAGCAGCAATCATCCTGAAGAAAACAAAACCATTCTCAGGAAAACCAGCACCATTCGTAATGGAGCTTCCACAGTACCATATTCCACAGGTTAAGACAGTTCTTCTTCACGTATGGGAGAGACTGAAAGGATTCATCATCAAAGCCGGAACAATCCTGCTTCTTGCTACAGTAGTAATGTGGATCCTTGGTAACTTCGGATTTGCAGGCGGCGGATTCGGAATGGTAGAGGACAGTGCAGACAGCTTACTTGCTGTAATCGGTGGAGTGATCGCACCAATCTTTGCACCACTTGGATTTGGAGAGTGGCAGCCAGTAGCAGCTTCTCTTTCTGGATTCACAGCAAAAGAAGCAATCGTTTCAACAATGGGTGTACTTGCGAACGTAGCAGAGAGCCAGTCAGAAGATACTGTAACAGTAGCTCAGGCAATTCAGACATGGTTCCCAAGCGCAGTAGCAGCATTCTCATTCCTGTTATTCAACCTGTTAGATTCACCTTGTCTGGCAGCCATTGCAACTATGGCACAGCAGATGCAGTCTAAGAAATGGTTCTGGTTTGCAATCCTGTTCCAGAATGTATTCGCTTATCTTGTAACACTTTGTGTATACCAGATCGGTACATTAGTAACTGGCGGCGGATTTGGAGTTGGTACAGTAGTAGCATTCATAGTAGTAGCAGTAATGCTGTTTATGTTATTCAGACCGGACCCATATAAGAATCAGAAAGTTTATTCAAAACGTTCTGTAAATGCATAAGTAGAGCGAACCGGACGTAGATGAATACGTCCGGTTTTCCCTTTGAAGGAGGCAGTTTTCATGGTAGCCATTTTAGCAAATATCATTATTGCAGCATTAATATTTGGATATTGCGCGTATGTGGTATACGGAATTATTAAGAGATTTAAAAATGGAGTCATCCAGGGATGTGGCGGCGGATGTGCCGGATGCAGTGGATGCGGCGGTGGATGCTGCAGTTCAGATCCTGAAGAAGTGAAAAAGATGATCGAAAATATGTATAGCAAATAAAGGAGCTGGTAAGAATGGGCAATTCAACAGGCTCTATGTTCTATCTGTTTGCGATCGTGATCGTCCTTTACATTGTGGGTGTTTCTATTTACCAGGTATTTCTCTGGTTCAAAAAACGTCAGGAGAAAAAAAGAGACGAACAGTTCGTCATGGACGATGACGGGAGTAAAGAATAGAAGGATGTAGAAATGGCAAATATTATAGTCGTATTAATTATAATTGTTGTTCTTGTTTTCGCACTGAAGGGAGCAATCAAACATTTTAAAGGTGACAGTCCTTGCTGCGGAGGCGGAACTGGTATCATTAAAACCGATGATAAAGAACTGAAGAATCCGGTGATCGGAAAGAAGACAGTTCATATTGAAGGTATGAGTTGTGATCACTGCGTACAGTCAGTGAAAAAGGCACTGAATGAGATCGAAGGTGCTTCAGCGAGAGTAGACTTAAAGAAAAAAGAAGCAGTAGTATCCTATGACCGTGATATTGCAGATGCAGATCTGAAAAAAGCAGTAGAAAAAGCAGGCTTTCAGGTTGCATCCATTACGAACTAGGATGCAGGAAAGATACGTTAGGAGGTCGACAGATGGATAAGGCAAAAGAAGCGATTGTACAGAAACTAAAAGCCAGCGGATGCAGGATCACCAAGCAGCGGCTTATGCTTTTGGATATCATTCTGGAAGAGAACTGTTCCTGCTGCAAAGAAATCTATTACCGCGCATCCAAGATTGATCCAAGTATCGGCACAGCAACTGTGTACAGAATGATTAACAAGCTGGAAGAGATCGGAGCAATCAACCGCAGAAATATGTATAAGGTTGCCTGCAATCCGGATTGTGATATGCAGAATGCATGTACAATCGAATTAGATGATGATACAATACAGCATCTGTCAGCAAAGAACTGGAATGCAGTCATTCTGGCAGGATTAAAGGCTTGTGGTTATGTGGATGAACAGAAAGTAAGAAGCGTAACTGTACAATCATAGAAAAAATAATACAGAGAACTTGCCACTGGCAACTTCTCTTACATACTTTGGTATAAAAACCTTATTGATAAAGAAATTTCAATAAAAAATAAACATTTGCAAAAGGCTTCCTTTGGTGCTATAATTGGCAGAAACAAAAAATGACTGTCAGTACATAAAGAAAGTCTTTTTTGCAATGTATGAAAAAATAATAAAATACAACGGAGGTAACAAATTATGTTAAAATCTATTAAAGATATCAATTGGAAAAAACCAGGACTTTTTGCAGCAGGAGTAGCTTTCGGAACAGCCGGAATCAAAATCTTAACAAGTGATGATGCAAAGAAATTATACACAAATTGTACAGCTGCTGTATTAAGAGCAAAATCATGTGTAATGAAGACAGCAACTAACGTTCAGGAGAATGCAGGAGATATCTTAGCAGAAGCAAAACAGATCAACGAAGACAGAGCAGTAGCTGCAGAAGCAGAAGTTGTAGATGATTTTTGCGAAGTAGAGACAGAAGAAGCTGCAGAAGAAACAGCAGAAGCAGCAACAGAAGAAGCAACAGAAGCATAAGATACTTCGGATAATAGAATGTTAATATACCTGCAGAGCCTGCTTGGGATAGTTTAGAGTGTGACATATATTTTGCAGAAAGCATTTTAAGACACGCTCCGGGGAAAAGAGGCAAATTCTCTTGCATACTTTGGTATATAATAAAGCACCTGCGGATACTCTGCAGGTGCTTTTGCGGGAGAAATGTTGCCTGTAAAAATCCTGACAGATTATAAAAATGTTAAAGCGGGTCAGACAGGTTGATTACATATAAAATTTCCTGTATTCAGAGGTGACAAACATGAAATTTAAGATTAAACATGAGATAAGAGGAAGAATCCGTGTTCACATGGAGCAGAAGCGCATGACTACTGAACAGGCAGATATTCTTCTTTTCTATTTACAGAATATAGATGGTGTATTCCGCGCAGATGTATATGACAGAACTGCGGATGCAACGATTCATTATACCGGAAAAAGAGAAGATGTAATTGATGGACTTAGAAAATTCCGTTACGAAGAAGTAGAAGTTCCAAATGGATTACTGGAAACATCCGGAAGAAAGATGAATGCAGAGTATCAGGAAAAACTGGTGAATAAGATCATCTTCCATTATGGAAGAAAGTTCTTACTGCCATATCCAATCTCAGCAGCATATACAACCATCATGTCTGCAAAATATATCTGGAAAGGTATCAAGACACTGATGGAAAGAAAGATAGAAGTTCCGGTCCTGGATGCAACAGCTATCGGAGTATCTATCTTAAGAAATGACTTTAGCACAGCAGGATCCATTATGTTCCTTCTTGGAATAGGTGAACTCTTAGAAGAGTGGACACATAAGAAATCCGTAGATGATCTTGCAAGAACCATGTCGTTAAATGTAGGAAAAGTATGGTTAAAGACAGGCGATCAGGCTGTTCTTGTACCGGCAAACCAGATCAAAGCAGGCGATCAGGTCGTTGTACACATGGGAAATGTTATCCCGTTCGACGGAGAAGTTGCAGATGGAGAAGCTATGATCAATCAGGCTTCCCTGACAGGAGAATCGGTACCGGTAAGACGCGCACAGGGTAACTACGTATATGCCGGAACCGTAGTAGAAGAAGGCGAAGTTACAGTTAACGTCAAAGCGGTAGGTGGTTCCAGCCGTTATGAAAAGATTGCAGCTATGATCGAAGAATCCGAGAAGTTAAAATCCGGACTGGAAAGCCGTGCAGAACATCTGGCAGACAAACTGGTGCCATATTCACTGGGAGGTACAGCCCTTACTTATCTGCTTACAAGAAATGCAACAAAAGCACTGTCTATTCTGATGGTAGACTTTTCATGTGCATTAAAGCTTGCAATGCCAATCTCCGTACTGTCTGCAATCCGTGAAGCAGGTATGTATAAGATTACAGTAAAAGGTGGAAAATACCTGGAGGCGGTCGCAGAGGCAGATACGATCGTATTCGATAAGACCGGTACACTTACCAAAGCAAAACCAACAGTTGCAGAAGTCGTATCATTCAATGGTATGAGTGAAGATGAATTGCTTCGCATTGCTGCATGTCTGGAAGAACATTTCCCACATTCTATGGCAAAAGCAGTCGTCAGCGCAGCAAAAGCAAAGCATCTGGATCATGAAGAAATGCATTCAAAAGTTGAGTATATTGTCGCTCACGGTATCTCAACACAGATTGAAGGCAAGAAAGCTGTAATTGGAAGCTATCATTTTGTATTTGAAGATGAAAATGTAGTAATACCGGAAGGCATGGAAGAAAAATTTGAGAACCTGCCGGAAGAATATTCACATCTGTATATGGCAATTGAAGGAAAACTTGCAGCCGTGATCTGTATCGAAGATCCACTGCGTGATGAAGCAATAGAAGTAATCCGTGAATTGCGCGCGGCTGGACTTAGCAAGATTGTCATGATGACAGGTGACAGCGAACGTACAGCAAAGGCCATTGCAAAGCGCGTTGGTGTAGATGAATATTATGCGGAAGTATTACCGGAAGATAAGGCGAACTTCTGTGAAAGAGAAAAAGCAGCCGGACGTAAAGTTATCATGATCGGTGATGGTATCAATGATTCACCGGCACTTTCTGCAGCCAATGTAGGAATCGCAATCAGCGATGGGGCAGAGATTGCAAGAGAAATCGCCGATATTACAGTTGGCGCAGACAACTTAAAAGAACTGGTTAGATTAAAGAAGATCAGTAACGGTCTGATCAAGAGGATCAGCCACAATTATCACACGATTGTTGGATTCAACGCAGGACTGATCGCACTTGGTGTAGCAGGTATCATCATGCCGACAACATCCGCATTACTTCATAATACATCCACGCTGATCATTGGACTTAGAAGTATGCAGAATCTGCTCGATGAGTAAAGAAACAATATGAAAAATATCTAAAAAATAATGGATAGAGAAATGAACAGGGATGACAAAAGCCGTCCTTGTTCATTTCAATTAAGGAAGAATAACTGTTGACTTTTGTAGAGTGCAAGCGTAGATTAAAAGATAATCAATTTGAGAAGATTAAAGCAGAAAGAGGAAGAACATAAATGAAGAAAACAAGAAAACAAAATATCAGATGGAATACCATGAAAATTCTGGCAGTTGGTTTTCTGAGTGTAATTTTTCTTGGAGCAGTGCTTTTATGGTTGCCGGTATCTAACAAAAAACCGATCAGTTTTCTGGATGCGCTTTTTACATCAACATCATCGGTATGTGTGACAGGATTGGTTACGATCGTTCCCAAATACCAATTTACAATTACAGGAAAAGTAATTTTACTGATTTTAATTCAGATTGGAGGACTGGGCGTAATTGCATGCATTACTGCATTTTTTATGCTTTTGAAAAGAAAGATTACAGTAAAAGAGAGAATTGTTATTCAAGAAGCTTATAATATGGATTCTCTCGGTGGTCTGGTAGGCATGGTACGTAAAATTTTGATTGGGACAGTAGTAGTAGAAGGAATTGGAGCCGTTTTTTACGCCATACAATTTATTCGGGACTATGGAGTCATGAAAGGAATCTGGTATGGAATTTTTCATTCGATTTCTGCATTTTGCAACGCAGGAATTGACATCCTTGGAAATGACAGTCTGGCAAGATACGCAACAGACCCTTTGATTAATATTACAACAATGTTGTTGATTATCCTTGGCGGAATTGGTTTTACAGTGTGGTATGATGTGATTGATAACGGAAAGAAGATCTGGCATCGGGAAATTCCCGGAAAATGGTGGTTTACCAGACTTAAGTTACATTCAAAAATAGCGATAGTTACAACGGTATTCTTATTGATGGCAGGGACAGTTTTGAACTTTGCGCTGGAGTATTATAATCCGGCAACGATCGGGCATTTTAATATCAGACAGAAATTGATGGCTTCCGCATTTCAGGCTGTGACAACCAGAACGGCTGGGTTTAGTACATTTCAGCAGTCTGGGATGTACGAAGAAACTGGTTTTTTTAATATTATTTTGATGTTTATAGGCGGTTCTCCAGGAGGAACTGCAGGTGGTCTTAAGACGACAACATTTGCGCTTTTATTTCTAGCATTTCATACAATGCTTCGAGGAGGTCATGATATTGAATGTTTCCGGAGAAAAGTGGATGAAGAAAACTTTCATGTAGCATTTGTTGCAATTATGCTCGCATTAGGGATATACATAACAGGAACAACACTTGTTGCTGTTATTGAGCCGGATACAATTTCATTTCAGAAAATCATGTATGAGACTGCATCTGCAATGGCAACAGTTGGACTCTCGCAGGATCTGACACCACACTTACGGATAGGAAGCAAGTGTGTGCTGATGCTGTTGATGTATATAGGACGTGTCGGCCCTATGACCATTGCATTATTATTTACAGGAAAGGTGAATTTAAAAGAAAAGATGCGGGCACTTCCAACGGAAAAGATTATGATTGGGTAATAAGGAGGAATAGAGATGAAGAAACAATTTGCAGTATTTGGTCTGGGAAGTTTTGGAGAAAGCATTGCATTAGAATTACAAAAACTGGGATGTGAGGTAATTGCTGTAGATAAAGATATGGAGCGGGTAAACGGAATTGCTGATTCGGTATCATATGCGATACAGGCAGATATTGGAGATCCAGAATTTATCAGATCTCTTGGAACAAGAAATCTGGATGCTGTTGTGATTGCTGAAGCAGAAAGTCTGGAAGCAAGTATTATGGCAGCACTTGAGTGTAAGGAAATTGGAGTACCGAACGTGATTGCAAAAGCAAAAAATAACCGTCATGCAACGGTATTAAGGAAAATCGGTGTAGATACCATCATTTTTCCGGAGAAAGAAATGGGAGTCCGTCTGGCAAAGAATCTTATGTCAGCCAGTTTTACAGATTGGATTGCACTATCTCCAAATTATAGTATAGTGGAAACTCCAATGCCTGCTAAATGGAGCGGAAAAACTTTGAAAGAACTGGATGTGCGCCAGAACTATGAAGTGAATGTTGTAGGAATTAAAAGCGGGGCGCATGTAGAAGTCAATCCAGATCCGTCAGAAGTGTTACGAAAAGAGATGGTTTTGATTTTGGTTGGATCTAATGCAGCGTTAGAAGCATTATAAGAAAGAGCCGTATTTGAAATATTATGCATATGAGACGGTTTTGCAAAAAATGTTTACAATCCGAGAAGTTTAATGAGTATTTATGTCATTAAGCTTCTTTTTTTATACATAATTCTTGACAACAGGAGAAGAATGATATAGTATCCAGATATAAAATGTTAGATAAATCTAACAAATGTTAGGAGGAACTAAGATGGCGAACAGATATCTGATTGAGAAGTGCCTGGTAGAACATTGCTCGGCAACACTGGCATCTATGAAATCAGCAAATTTATTTAACATGACATTTGCAGATGGTACAGATGTAGAAGATCAGATCGCATTCTGGAATCAGTGCATGAAAGAAAAAGGAATCCGCCTTTATGTATTGCGAAGACAAGAAAACCGTGTGCTGGTATATGTCTATCGAAAGAAACAGCTTGAGGTCAGCCTGAACCGGCCGGGAGTTTTTAAGTTCCTGAAAAAGTATGGCTATGAAAGCACAGAAGTGGAATATGCATTAGACCGGTTAAAATCAAGAATCGGGGAAAACAATGAATTTCCACATGAAATAGGGATTTTTCTGGATTACCCACTGGGAGACGTCATCGGATTCATCGTGAACCAGGGACGCAACTTCAAATGTGTGGGATGCTGGAAAGTATATTGCGATGAGTGCGAATGCCAGAAAACATTTGCAAAATATAAAAAGTGCAGAGATGTCTATATGCGTCTCTGGCAGCAGGGCAGAAGTGTTTTGCAGCTTACAGTAGCTGCCTGACATATAAATATTTTATGAAAGAGGTAAAAAACAATGAGTAAAATAGCAGTAGTATATTGGAGTGGAACAGGTAACACAGAGGCAATGGCTAACGAAGTAGCAGAAGGCGCAAAGGCAGCAGGAGCAGAAGTTGATGTCTTAACAGCAGCAGAATTTGGTGCAGACAAGATGGATGCATACGATGCAATCGCATTCGGATGCCCTGCTATGGGAGCTGAAGAACTGGAAGACAGCGAATTCGAGCCAATGTTCTCAGACTGTGAAGGAAAACTTAGCGGTAAGAAGATCGCACTCTTCGGATCTTACGGATGGGGAGACGGAGAATGGATGAGAACATGGGAAGAGACATGTAAAGGTGACGGAGCTGTTCTTGCATGTGACTGCGTACTGGCGAATGAAGCACCAGACGATGAAGCAGTAGCAGCTTGTCAGGCACTTGGAAAAGCTCTTTGCTAAAGCCAGTGGGGACGTGAAAAGCGGCTTTTTATCTGTCCCGGGTGATTTAGTTTCATAATTGAAAAATCCGACATACATATATATCCTTTTGAGCGGTGATCAGAAAAATTCTGGTTGCCGTCTTTTTTTGTGTAAAAAGGACTAATGGTTATTTTTCTCATTTTTGATTCGCAAATTCTTCTTGATTTACTCTTATTGTTATGCTATGCTAACGATAGTTAGAAGAATCTAACTATCGTGTGAATAAATCATGGCAGACTCCTTCTGTCTCATCCCTGAGCAAGAGAGGCAGAAGTGGTTCCATGGGAAAGGATCTTGACATGGAGAATTTTTTAGCAATTGAGAAGGTTATTGGAAGAGAGATTATTGATTCGAGAGGAAATCCGACAGTAGAGGCTGAAGTATACCTGTTAGACGGAACTGTAGGAAGAGGAACAGCCCCAAGTGGTGCATCTACAGGAGAGTTCGAAGCACTGGAGCTTCGTGACGGAGACAAATCACGCTTCGGTGGAAAAGGTGTAGTAAAAGCCGTAGAAAATATAAATACAGTAATCAATGATGCGCTGAAAGGTGTAGATGCATCAGACATCTATGCAGTAGATGCAGCAATGATCGCAGCAGATGGAACAAAAGACAAATCCAACTTAGGAGCAAATGCAATCCTTGCAGTATCCATTGCAAGTGCACGTGCAGCAGCAAATGCACTGGAGATCCCGCTTTACCGTTTCCTCGGAGGCGTAAATGGTAACAGACTTCCGGTACCTATGATGAATATATTAAATGGTGGTGCACATGCTGCCAACACAGTTGACGTACAGGAATTCATGATCATGCCTGTAGGAGCACCAAGCTTCAAAGAAGCACTCCGCTGGTGTGCAGAAGTCTTCCACGCACTGGCAGCATTATTAAAATCAAAAGGACTTGCAACTTCCGTAGGTGATGAAGGTGGATTTGCACCGGACCTTGCATCTGATGAAGAAGCAATCCAGTATATCTTAGATGCAGTAAAAGATGTAGGATATGAGCCTGGAAAAGACTTTATGATTGCTATGGATGCAGCATCTTCTGAATGGAAAGGTGAGAAGAAGGGCGAATACGTACTTCCAAAGGCAGGTACAAAATTCACTTCTGAAGAACTCATTGAGCACTGGAAGAAACTGGTAGATAAATATCCGATCATCTCTATCGAAGATGCACTAGATGAAGAAGACTGGGAAGGATGGCAGAAACTGACAGCCGAGCTTGGAGACAAAGTACAGCTGGTTGGTGATGACCTGTTCGTAACGAACACAGAGAGACTTTCCAAAGGTATTGAACTTGGATGCGGTAACTCAATTCTTATCAAGCTAAACCAGATCGGATCTGTATCAGAGACATTAGAAGCAATCAAGATGGCTCACAAAGCCGGATACACAGCAATCTCATCTCACCGTTCCGGAGAGACAGAAGATACAACAATTGCAGATCTTGCAGTAGCACTGAATACCTGCCAGATTAAGACAGGAGCACCTTCCAGATCAGAACGAGTTGCAAAATACAACCAGTTACTGAGAATCGAAGAAGAGCTTGGAGCAAGTGCTGTATATCCTGGAAAAGCAGCATTTAATGTAAAAAAATAATAGCTGTTGTTATGCAATATGACAAGAAAGCCGGGATAAAGAAGTCAGTTATGAACGGTATAATTGTATAAGATTACAAAATATGAAAAGCACGCAATGCAATATTGCGTGCTTTTTGCGTGTGTGATATTATTATATACAGATTATGAATTAGTGAGGAAAAAGAATATGGCAGTAACAATACAGCAGATTGCAGAAAGAGCGGGCGTATCCAGAGGAACCGTAGACCGGGCACTGAATAACCGGGGAAGAATCAATCCGGAAGTGGCGGAAATGGTGAAAAAAACCGCAGAAGAGATGGGATATGTGCACAAATCAAGAAAAAGACAAAAGAACACATCAGGTAAAAAGAAAATCGGAATCGTAACGCAGTTATCGGGATCTTCGTTTATGCTGGAAGTAAATCGTGGGATTCAGACCGGAAAAAAAGAACTGGAAGAGCTTGGGATGGAAGTCCTGGTTAAAGAGAATGCTTCTGTAAGGGAAGATGATCAGCTGCGTGCAATTGATGAGCTGGTCAAAGAAGGCATCCAGGGACTTGCACTTATGCCGGTAGATACAGAAGCTGTCAGGGAAAAGCTGAACTGGCTGGTGAATGAGAAGAAGATCCCGGTAGTAACATTTAACTCAGATATCGTAGGAACCAGGAGATGCTGTTTTGTCGGAATGGATAATAAATTAAGCGGACAGACGGCAGCAGGATTATTTGGGATGATGACAAGAGGTGTCGGAAAAATTCTTGTTATTACAGGATATTTCAGCAGTATGTTGAATAATTCCCGTGTGGATGGATTCGTAGAAGAGATAAAGAACATTTCCCCGAAGCTTGAGATCGCAGGTGTGCAGGGAAGCTTCAATAATGCAGAAGAAGTAGAACGTATAATTGAAAATGCAATGATGAACATATCCGGAATCAACGGAATCTTTGTCGTATCAGGAGGACAGGAAGGAATCGTACAGGCATTTAAAAAGCTGGGAGTCGAGCAGCGGCCGTATGTTGTTATCTATGACCAGACAGCCAAAAATGAGGCACTGTTAAAAGAGGGGACTGCGGATTTCCTGATCGATCAGAATGGATTTGAACAGGGATACAGACCGCCTAGAATTCTTGCGGATATTTTACTGAACGGGCTGTATCCGGAAAAAGAATATCTGTATACAGGCATCGATATCAAGACGAAATACAATCTGTAATACAGGAAGATAAAAGCAGGTGGAGATATGAGAAGGATCATCAGAGGCATCGTTGTCCTGCTTGCGGCAGGAATGTTAAGTACCGGATGTGCAGGCAAAAAGACATATCAAAGCTCTACGGACCGCTATATTGTAGGTGTTGTAACAAAGTCAAACAGCAGTGAATACTGGTTATCTGTAAGCTCTGGAATGGAAGCTGCGGCAGCAAAATATAATATGGATGTTATCCTATTATCGCCGGATTCTGAGCTTGATAAGGAAGTACAGGAAAAACAGGTGGAAAAACTGATCAGCCAGAATGTGGATGCACTTGCAGTAGCACCGATTGATTCGTACTATGTGCCGGATTATCTGGAAGAATTAAAGAAAAAGAATATTATAGCAGTATCATTTGACAACGGGATGGGGTCTACAGAGCTTCCGTACATAGGAATTGATAATCATAAGGCGGGATATGAGCTTGCAAAAAAACTGGCAGAGCAGCTTGGACACAAAGGACAGGTCGGAGTTGTGGCAGGAGATCTGCAGCAAAAGGGACACCGGGAGCGTGTAGAAGGCTTTGAAGAATATATGCGGACAGAAAAAGATATGAAAGTACAGTTTGTAGAAAGTGGTTATGCAAACCTTCAGATGTCAGAGCAGAAAGTAAGAGACCTTATGGAGCAGTATCCAAAGATCCGCGGGATTATGGCAACCAGTGCGGTTACAGCCATGGGACTCGTAGATGAATTAAAAGATACCGGGATCAAGATCGTATCCGTGGATGAACAGGAAGACTCCCTGAAAGCTGTGGAAAATGGGGAGATTACTGCACTGGCAGCGCAGTCCGGATATGAGATTGGATATGAGACCATTCATTATATTCAAAAACTGCGCAAGGGAAAGACACCGGAAAAAGACTATTATTTAAGTGCCAGGATACTGACACAGGATAATGTAAAAGAATACAGGAGAAAATATGAAAGTCAAGAGTATAAGAAGTAAAGTACTGATTGCGATCATCGGGATAACGCTGCTTACAGCAACGGCCATGGCTTTTGTATTCTACGGAAGATCGGCGAAGATGATCGAAGAAAATTATGTGACGGTCTTAAGTCAGAGAGTAAGACTTCTGACGGATACGATCGATGATATGTTAAAAGAAGTCTGCAACATAGACATAAAAGCTTCTTGCGATAGTGAATTAAAAGAGATGCTGAGACAGTATCTGGAAGATCAGGATGAAAGCAGACTGAGTGATATCGCAAACCGCCTGCGGACATTTTCAAAGATGAATCCGTCGATCGCTTCGGTGTATCTGGTAATACCAGAGAAGAACCAGGTTGTAACAACGATGGATTATCCGGTATACAGAAGTGATATAGACGCCGGCAAAATCCGCCGGTTTGAAACAAAGATCCAGGAAAATGACGGTCCGGTGATCATGGATGATCTGGTGCATGAGGAAAGTAAATTGCTTGCATTTGCTGAGGTGGTAAAGGATACAGATGGAACAATACTGGGATACGTATGCACCAATATAGGAGAACAGAATCTGAGATATGACTATATGGAAGACCCGGCGAATCAGGAACTTGACCAGATCAAACTGATCGGAGATGGAAAAGTCATTGCAACAAGGGAAGTATCCAGGATAGGCAGATCATTTTCAGAGAAAAAATATAAAAAATGGATCCATCATTCAGAGACAGCAGGAGCGGATGAAAAGAACATTTACATTTATTGTGAAGGAAGCTTTTCCAGGTGTGGAATCTTTGCGGGTGTGAAGAAACGAGCAGTGTTAAGTGACCTGATGCAGATGAGAAAATATATATTTGGAATAGCAGCGGGATTTGGAATCATTGCTCTTATGGCAGCAGTCTATATATCAAGGATTGTATACAAACCGGTGCAAAAGCTGATGACGGCAATGAAAGCTGTATCGGATGGTGAGATGGATACAAGAGCAGAAATAGTCTCAAAAGACGAGATCGGACTTGCGGCAGAAGAATTCAACCGGATGCTTGACCGTATCGAAGATCTGATCAGGCAGTTGATCCAGGAAGAAAAGAAGAAAAAAGATGCAGAGCTGGAAGCCCTGCAGTATCAGATCACGCCGCATTTTATGTATAATACATTGAACTCCATAAAATGTTACGCACTGATCCATGATCAAAAGGAGATTGCTACCGTGATTGAAGACTTTGTAGAGCTTCTTCAGACCTGCATCCAGAAAAAAGGGACATTTCTTACGGTAGCAGAAGAGGTACAGGTTCTGGAAAATTATATTCATCTCCAGGAATTCCGGAATGGAGAAAATTATCAGGTGGAATATAAGATAGAGTGGGAAGCGCAGCAGTGCAAGATACCAAGGCTGATCTTACAGCCGCTGGTGGAAAATGCTATTATTCACGGACTGGATCTTAAGAATGACCAGAAACGGCTGATCATAGAAGCCTATACTTCCGGGTCCAGACTATATCTTAAGATAACAGACAACGGAAGAGGAATGACGGAAGAACAGATTGAAGAATTGCTGAAAAAGAAGGGGAAGAAGACAAAGGGACTTACAGCAGTCGGGATCCCGAATATACAGGACAGGTTAAACTTATATTATGGAAGACAGGCAAAACTTACGCTGAAAAGTGAAGGAGAAGGAACGATAGCTACGATTTATCTGCCTGTGAACAGAGGTGAGGATGAAGAATGATGAAAAAAGCATTACTTGCGGACGATGACTTTCTGGTGCGGAGTTATCTGAAGATGTTATCGTCATGGGAAAAAGCAGGGTTTGAGATCACAGCAGATGTAAGAGATGGAGAAGAAGCACTGGAGGTATTAAATAAAGAGCCGGTGGATCTTGTGGTCACAGATATTGCGATGCCATTGATGGACGGAATAGAACTGATAAAGGTAATCAGAAAAAAATACCCGGATATTTACGTGATCGTACTTAGCTGCCATGACGAATTCGAATATGTAAAGCAGGCAATGAAAGAAGGTGCAGATGAGTACGTACTGAAAAATACGCTGAATGAAGACAGTCTGTACACGGTATTACAGACGGCACAGGAAAATATAAAAAAAGAAAATGCCGGACCAAAGACAGACGAAAGTATGAATGAATCCAAAGTATATCCATCGGAAAAACCAACAGGAACAATGAATGAAAAATTCCTGTTCTTTAACCAGATACTGGCCGGGACTCTGGCAGAAGAAGAGCGGGAAAAAGAAAGAGTACGTCTGGGAATCCGTGGAAAATATCAGAACAGTGCAGTGATCGTAATCAGACAGGAAGAAAAAGAACATAGCGATGACCCGCTGGAAGGAGCAAGAAAAGAGCAGGAAAGTCTGGAATTCTGTGGACACTTCCGGGAACGGCTCTGCGAAAAAGAATCTGAGACAGAGCAGGAACTGATCTATCTTGGAAATGGGACATATTGCTGCTTCCTGGATCTGTCAGGAGAATATAAAAGTAGTGTGATGTATCAGAAGCTGACAGGGCTTGCATCTGCCTGCTATAAGATATGCAAAGAAGAAAAAATGCAGTATAAGATCGGGGTCAGCAATATCTGTATGGGAACAGAGGCTCTTAGAATGGCATATCAGCAGGCAAGACTTATGATAAAGAGTACATTTTATGAAAAAGATGGAATTGCCTATTATGAGACAGACAAGGCTATGGGAAAAGAGCTTCCAAAAGAGGCCGGAAAGCTTCTTGACCAGGCAGACAGACTTAAGAGAAAGAATGAAAAAGATACATTTCTTTCTATGGCAGAAGAAGCTGTGGATGCATTCAAAAGAGAAAGGAGCGAAAGCCAGATCGTACAGCAGTGGTACCGGAAGCTAGAGCAGATATTACAGATAGAAAACGCTGGAAGAGAACATAGCTGGTCCTATATAGGAGAAGTCAAAGCACAGCTTGCTAATCTGGCAGAGGAAGCATTTGAATATAATAATCCGGAGATTCCGGAAGATTTAAGCCAGCCGGTCAAGATCGCAGCGGACTATGCATGTGCACATTACAGGGAATCTATAGGCCTTGGAGATGTGGCAGATGCGGCCGGGGTCAACAGTACGTATCTGAGTTACCTGTTCAGTCAGGAGATGGGGATCGGGTTTGCAAACTATCTTCTGAATCTGAGGATGGAACATGCAAAACGTCTGCTGCGCGAGACGGATCTTAAGATGTGGCAGGTTGCAGAAGAGTCGGGATTTAATGACTATCATTATTTTTCAAAGGTTTTTAAAAAGGCAGAAGGAGTGAGTCCGGCACATTATAGAAAACATGCCGGATAATGGTATAAAAATTAATAAAAAATACATAAAAGAAAATAGTGACAAGCATAGAGAAAACAGAGGTTTTTACAAAAAGTAAAAATCTCTATTTTTTTATACAAAAGTATGTAAGAGAAGCTGCCGGCAGCAGGTTATGCAGAGGTCAAAGGATACAGGAAAAGCTGCTGGCAGCAGGACCAGGATCACGCATATGAAAAAATGCACGCATCCAGACCTAAAGAAAAAACCCAAAAATAGTGCAGGAAAAAGAGCATAAACACAACCTGAAAAAAGTACCCAAAAAAACATCTAAAAATAAAATACACGCATCGAAAGATTCTCCCAATATGCGTAAGCAGCAATTCTTAGTAAGATATAGTCACAAAGAGAACACGAAAGAAAATAAAAAACAACAAACAAAAAGAAATGATGAAAAAGTAGTAACAAAAAAGAAAAGAGAGGTAAGAAAGATGTTCGACAAAGAGAAAGTAAAACTTGGAATTGCACCAATCGCATGGACCAACGATGACATGCCAGATCTTGGAAGTGAGAATACATTTGAACAGTGTGTAAGTGAGATGGCACTGGCAGGATTCACAGGATCTGAGGTGGGAAACAAGTATCCAAAAGATACAAAAGTCCTGAAGCAGGCACTGGCTCTCCGGGGTGTAGAGATCTGCAACCAGTGGTTCTCAGCATTTCTGATTACAAAACCATTCGAAGAAGTAGAGAAAGAATTCCGTGCACAGCTTGCATATTTAAAAGAGATGGGAGCAAAGGTCATCGGAGCATCTGAACAGAGCTACAGCGTACAGGGCATGCTTGATACACCAATTTTTGGACACAAATATGTCATGAACGATGAAGAATGGAAGACTTTCTGTGAGGGAATGAACAAACTGGGTAAGATCGCAAAAGACGAATATGGAATCGCACTTACCTTCCATCATCACATGGGAACGGTTGTACAGAATGCAGACGAAGTAGAACGCATGATGGCAAATACAGATCCGGAATACGTAAGCCTTTTATTCGACACCGGACATTTTGCATACTGCGGGGAAGATCCACTTGAGATGGTTACGAAATATGCAGACAGAATCAAACATGTACATCTCAAAGACATCAGAAAAGACATGGTAGAAAAAGTAAAGAAAGAGAACTTAAGCTTCCTGGATGGCGTAAGAATGGGAACATTTACCGTACCGGGAGATGGAGATATCGACTTTGATCCAATTTTTAAAGTACTGGAAGAATCCGGATATACAGGCTATATGGTAGTAGAAGCCGAGCAGGATCCGGCAAAAGCTAATCCACTGGAATATGCACTGAAAGCAAGAAAATTCATTTCAGAAAAGACAGGATTATAGAAGAAAAAATACAATCTGCAAACAAAATCATCAAAAAATACCGGGAGATTCCCAAAAGGGATAAAACGGAACTGGACAAGAATATATAAAATAAAAAATTATAAACGCGAAAAGGAGAAGAAAAAATGGTTAACGTAGGAATTATCGGAGCAGGAAGAATCGGAAAAGTACATGTAGAAAGTATCTGCACACAGGTAAAGGATGCAAAGGTCAAGATGCTTGCAGACCCATTTATGAATGATGCGACTGAAAAATGGGCAAAAGACATGGGCGTAGAAGCAGTTACAAAGGATTATAAAGAAATCCTTGCAGATCCAGAGATTGATGCAGTACTGATCTGCTCATCAACGGATACACATTCCCCAATCTCAGTAGAAGCAATCAAAGCAGGAAAGCATGTATTCTGCGAAAAACCAATCGATCATGACGTAGCAAAGATCAAAGAAGTTATAGATGCATTAAAAGACAGCAATGTAAAATACCAGGTAGGATTCAACAGAAGATTTGACCATAACTTCGAAGCAGTACAAAAAGCAGTTGCAGATGGAAAGATCGGAGATACACATATCATCAAGATCACATCCAGAGATCCGGAGCCACCATGCGCAGACTATGTAAAGGTATCAGGAGGAATCTTTCTGGATATGACCATCCATGATTTTGATATGGTACGTTTCCTTGCAGGATGCAATGCGACAGAAGTATACGTAGAAGCAGCCGTACTTGTAGACCCTGCAATCGGAGAAGCCGGGGATGTAGATACCGCAGTGATTACTCTTAAGATGGAAAATGGAGCAATCGCAGTTATTGATAACTCAAGAAAAGCAGCTTACGGATATGATCAGAGAGCAGAAGTATTCGGATCAAAAGGAATGGTAGCGGTATCCAATGATTCTACATCATCAGCAGTTATCAGCAGTGCAGACGGAGTCACAGGCGAGAAGCCATTATACTTCTTCCTGGAGCGTTATATGGCAGCATATGCAAAAGAAATCAAATGCTTTATCGAAGCAATCGAAAATGATACAGATACACCACTTGGCGTTATGGACGGACTGCAGCCGGTACTTATGGGACTTGCAGCTAAAAAATCACTGGAAGAACACCGCCCGGTTAAAATATCTGAAATCACAGTCTAAGTAAAAGCGGTATAAACCTGCAGAGCCTTCAACAGACAGAATTTGATACATGACAAAATAACAGAATGCTTTGGAGAAATGATAAGAAAAAGATCTGTGAGAAAAAAGCTTACAGATCTTTTTCTGGCTTTAGTGGAATGAAAAGGAGAGGATAAACGTGGAAGAAAAAAAGGCGAATAACGCAGCAAATGGAAAACTGTCATGGCCGGTCAGATTATCTTATGCCGGAGGCGACGTGGCATGCAATGTAGTATTTGGTATGGTTGGAACACTGCTGACACTTTTTTATACAGATTATGTAGGAGTCGCAGCCGCAACCGTAGGTCTGATCATGCTGGCATCCCGTTTCTTCGATGGATTTTCTGATATGATCATGGGAATCATCGTAGAAAAAACCAATTCCAAATGGGGAAAATCAAGACCGTGGATCTTGTGGATGAGCGTACCATATGCGCTGTCTGCAATCCTGTTATTTACGGTACCGCATACTATGGGAGTGGTTCAGTCAATTTATATCTTTGTAACTTACAACTTCTGTACAACCGTATGTTATACAGCCATTAACCTGCCATACGGAAGTCTCTCGGCAATGATGACACGGGTATCATCAGAACGAGACATGTTAAGTGTCGTAAGAATGGGATTATCACCGCTTGGTAAAATCATTGCAGTTACCTGTACAACACCACTGGTCAAATTATTCGGAAATGACCAGGCTGCATGGGTAAAGACCATGACGGTATGGGCAGTGATCGCACTGATTCTGCTTCTGATCTGCTTTATCAACTGTAAAGAGACCGTTGTGATCGCAGGACAGGAAAAGGCTGAAAAGGTTCCAGTAAAAAAAGGATTGAAACTTCTTGTTACCAATCAGTATTTCTGGGCTGTATTGTTACTTTGGATGTTCCAGAGTGTATCATTTAGCGTATCCGGAACAATCTTACCATATTATTGTAAATATATTTTCCACAATGATACATGGCTTTACAGTGCATTGTATCTGACAGAGATACTGACACTCGTTTTATGCATCTTCTTATGTGCACCACTGATTAGAAAATTCGGAAAGAGAAATATCGCACTTGCCGGAAGCATAATTGCACTTACCGGACAGCTTTTATTTTTCTTGAATCCATACAGCATTCCGTGGATGGTAATGAGCTGTGTAGCAAGAGCAGTCGGACTTGCACCTTTGAATGCAGTCGTATTCGGTATGATAGGTGATGTAGTAGAGTTTGGACAATGGAAGACACATGTACGTCAGGAAAGTCTGATCTTCGCCGGTGGTTCTATTGGAACTAAGGTCGGTGCAGGTGTGGCATCTGCGGTTATGACAGGACTTCTTTCTATGGGAGGATATATCAGTAGTGCAGCCGGAAATGTGACACAGCCGGACAGTGCATTACATATGATCATAAATATCTATAAAGTTGGCCCATTGGTTGTTGCAGGCGGTGTACTTTTAGTTCTTCTGTTCTATCATCTGGATAAACAGTATCCGGACATTATGAAAGAACTGATCGAGCGTGAGGCGAAGGGAGAGATGTAAGATGAAGGAGCATACCATTGTTACCATCAGCCGTCAGTATGGAAGTGGCGGAAGAGAGATCGCGGAGATACTGGCTAAGAAGATGCAGGTCCGCTGCTATGACAGACAGATCGTATATCTGGCAGCAGAAAAAGTGGGAAATGCAGACCTGGATATAGAAAATATTCTGGAAGAAGCATACAAAGTACCAACCGGACACAGTCAGTTCTTTGGGGGCTTCGGAATTGGAAGTGATGTGATCCCTGATTATAATAAGATGTATAAAGAACAGGCGGCTCTGATACGGAAACTGGCAGAAAAATCGGGCGGCGTATTCCTTGGAAGGTGTGCCGATGCGGTTCTTTCCGATGTGAAGAACTGCTATCATATATTCATCTATGCGGATGATGATTTCCGGGAAAAAAGAAGCAAAGAAGCTTACGACGGTATTTCGTTAAAGGAGATGGACAGAGAAGACGTATCCAGACAGCGCTACTATAATTACTATACAGGAAGAACATGGGGAAATCCATTGAATTATGATCTGATGCTGAATACCAGTCACATAGAACTGGAAGATGCTGCGGATATGATACTAGCATATATTGAAAAAGTACAGAACAGATAGAAAAATTTTTATGAAATATTTTGATGAAGGAACTCATCCTGAGGACAAAGCAGGGATGAGTTCTTTTTTTGACATATCAGGGAAAATATCCTGCATCATGGATCTCTGCGTGTAAAATATTTTAACTGTCCGCGGATTCTCTTTTTCTGCTCTTCGCTTACCGGAATCTGGATGCCCCCGTTTAATTGAAGCTTGGAAGATTTCCAGCCAAATATATAATTACAATTGACAAGAAAGGACTGATGTGTACGGAGAAACGGGGCTTCCAGCTTCAAAATCTCATGTTCAACATCATTTAACTTGCCGTAAAAGTCCATTTTCTTTCCATCCAGCTTATGAAGGATAACTTTACGCCGGTTGCTTTCGAAATACAGGATATCCCGGATACGGATCAACTGCATCTGGCGTCCGCGTTTGAAGAGAAAATATTTTCCTTCTTTGTGAATCCTTTCGACAGCATCCATAAAATATCTCTGGAACAAGGAAGAATCCAGCGGCTTTTCTAAAAAACGGAAGACCCCGATCTCAAATAATTCACGGAAATATGTACCGGAATGGGAAATGAACAGGATCAGGGAATCGACGCCGGCATTTCGAAGTTTTTTCGCAGTGAGCAAACCGCCGGGCTCCGTGTCAGCGTCCAGAATGATCAGCGGATAATCAGCGCCTGTCCGGAATTTTTCTTCCAGTTCTGTTCCGTTATAAAAGATGTCTGTATGTATCATAAGCTTTTCCTGCATGGCAATGCCATGTAACAGGGATTCGATTTCGGATATATAAGAAGCATCATTATTGCAAAGTGCAACATGAATCATAATTATCACCTCATTGTGTTAGTTTTAGTGTGTTATATAGTGCTAATAGCAAGTTTTGTAGATTATAGGTCATTTGAGAAAGAAGAAAAGTAACATGTAATAATTGGACGGTGAAATGTAAAAATTATAACAATACGTCAGACGTGTATAGCGCGTTTAGACAAATTTTGTGATAAAATAAAGAAAAGATATCACAATCACTCTCTGGCAGAAGAATCACTGGAACAATTAGGTCGTTATAAGCTTAGGATAGTTGGAAAGGAAGGATTCGTATGAAAAATTATTCAGAAGATGCAAACAGACAGTATCATATACAGGTAGCCAAAGGAGAAGTAGGACGTTATGTGATCATGCCTGGAGATCCGGGAAGATGTGAAAAGATTGCCAGCTATCTGGAAGAACCAGAGAAGATTGCAGTAAACCGGGAATTCACGACATATACAGGCATGCTGGATGGTGAAAAGGTCAGTGTGACATCGACTGGAATCGGAGGACCGTCCGCAGCAATTGCAATGGAGGAACTCTACCGGTGCGGTGCAGATACATTTGTAAGAATCGGTACATGCGGGGGCATGCATCCGGAAGTAAAAAGCGGGGATATTGTCATAGCAACGGGAGCAATCCGCATGGAAGGAACCAGTAAAGAATATGCACCAATTGAATATCCTGCAGTTGCAGACTTTGATGTAACCAATGCACTGGTACGATCAGCACGAGAAAATAACTGCGATTATCACACCGGAGTCGTCCAGTCCAAGGATGCGTTCTACGGACAGCATGAACCGGAAGCAATGCCGGCAGGTTATGAACTTATGAACAAATGGGAAGCTTGGAAGAAAATGGGCTGTCTGGCTTCAGAAATGGAGTCGGCTGCACTTTTTATCGTAGCAGGAAAGCTGCATGTAAGAGCCGGAGCCTGCTTCCTTGTAATGGCCAATCAGGAACGGGAAAAACTGGGCTTATATAATCCGGTGGTACATGATACAGATATGGCAGTGCGTACAGCAGTAGGTGCGGTGAGGAATCTGATCGCTGCTGACATATAATAAAAGTGGGGAAAACAAGATGAGTAAGACAGAAAAAATGACAATTCAGGATATTACGAAAGATATGATCAAGACAGCAATCAAACAGCTTAAATACTCCTATACACCATATTCAGGATTCAAGGTGGGAGCAGCACTTCTGGCAGAAAATGGAACCATATATACAGGATGCAATATAGAAAATGCAGCCTATACACCAACAAACTGTGCGGAACGGACAGCATTTTTCAAAGCCGTAAGCGAGGGCGTAAAAGATTTCCGTGCAATCTGTATCGTAGGAGGAAAAGACGGAGTCCTGACAGAGTACGCACCACCATGCGGGGTATGCAGACAGGTGATGATGGAGTTCTGTGACCCAGATAAATTCGAGATTATTCTTGCAACAGATACGGAACATTATGATATCTACACATTAAAGGAGCTGTTGCCGCTGGGATTTGGGCCAGGGAATCTGAAATAAAGAATGTAGATTTCAGAGAGAAAGAGTAAGGAAAGATCTGACTTATGACAGAGACTACACAACTGACAGTAAGGATATAAGAATAGCTGGTATAGTAAGGAGTAAAAACATATGACAAGAGATAAATTAACAGTGCTTCCCAAGGTGGAGTTACACTGCCATCTGGATGGATCACTGAGCCGGGAATTTATAGAAAGAAGACTGAATCGAAAGGTATCACAAAGTGAACTCAGTGTGTCAGACGATTGCAGAAGCCTGAATGAATATCTGGAAAAATTCGACCTTCCGGGGAAATGTATCATGGACGAGGAAGGCCTTAGTGAAGCCGGATATGATGTACTAAAGAGCATGAAGCAGGAAAATGTCTGCTATGCAGAGATCCGTTTTGCACCACTTTTGTCAGAAACAGAGGATATGAACTGTGCAAAAGTAATCGAAGCACTGCTGGCAGGACTTGAAAAAGGGAAAAAGGACTTTGGAATTGAATATGGTGTGATCACATGTGCCATGCGTCATCACAGCGAAGAAGAAAACCGCCGTATGATCCGCACCGCCAGGGAATATCTGGGATACGGCGTATGCGCAGCGGATCTGGCCGGAGCTGAGGCGTTATATCCCATGTCAGAATTCATGGAATTATTCCAAGAGACTAAAAAACTTGGCATGCCATTTACCCTGCACGCAGGAGAATGCGGAAGTGTGCAGAACATCCTGGACTCAGTAGAAGCAGGAGCCGGAAGGATCGGACATGGAATCGCAATGCGTGGACACAGGGAGGTACAAAAAGAACTGCAAAGAAAAGGAATCGGTATCGAAATGTGTCCGGTCAGCAACCTTCAGACAAAAGCAGTAGAAAGCACAAAAGACTATCCAATGCGCGAATTCCTGGATAATGGATTGAAAGTAACAGTGAACACCGACAACCGCACAGTAAGTAACACAACACTTACAAAAGAACTGGCATTTATCCAGAAAACCTATGGAATCACAGACGAAGAGAGCTGTCTTATGATGAAAAATGCAGTGGATGTGGCATTCGCAGATGATGCGGTAAAGGAAAGAATCTTAAAGAGATTATGATGTGAAAAGGAATTGTATTCTTTGCGCTTATATCGTAGTGATGAATACAGAATAAAATGATAAATAAAAAGGTGGGACATATATGTATAAAAAATTAGACAAATGCCTGAAAAGTATAAGAGAAAAAACAGATTTTAGGCCGGAAAAAGCAGTGATCCTTGGATCGGGACTCGGAGATTATGCGGAAAAAATCAAGATTGAAAAAATTGTAAAATATACAGAAATCGAAGGATTCCCGGTATCCACAGTACAGGGACACAAAGGACAATTCGTATTCGGATACGTAGGAGAAGTCCCGGTTGTATTAATGCAGGGAAGAGTACATTATTACGAAGGCTATCCGATGCAGGACGTAGTACTCCCAACCAGACTGATGGGTATGATGGGAGCCAAAAAGATTCTCCTTACCAACGCAGCCGGCGGTGTGAATCCATCATTTAAACCGGGAGATTTCATGATGATCACCGATCATATTACAACAGCAGTACCAAGCCCGCTGATCGGACCAAATATAGAAGAACTTGGAACAAGATTTCCTGATATGAGTGAAGTATACAGCAGAAGAATACAAGATATAATAAGAGAAAGCGCAAAAGACTGTGGAATAGAGCTAAAAGAAGGTGTATATGTACAGCTGACCGGACCAAACTATGAGACACCGGCAGAAATCCGCATGGTCAGAAGCTGGGGCGCAGACGCAGTTGGCATGAGCACCGCATGCGAAGCTATGGCAGCAAGACACATGGGAATGGAAGTATGCGGAATCTCCTGCATCACCAACATGGCAGCAGGAGTCAGCAAAGAAAAACTAAACCACTCAGAAGTACAGGAAACCGCAGACCGCGTGGCGGTGGATTTTGCGAAACTGGTGACGGAAGTTATAAAGAAGATGTAATTGCTGTTTAATACACTAGTTCATGGTGGCCTCCCGGTCCATGAGAAAGCGCTGGTATCCTATTTGCTGCTAGATGT
>NZ_CAKRAH010000033.1 GCF_934294775.1 uncultured Dorea sp. | reverse complement strand
TAAATAATAAAATTTAATATGGTATTTGGAGTGCTTTTGAATCATCATATATCTATGATGATCTTGGCCGCCCTTCCAGTTTGATTTTATTCAAATAACGATAAATACTTGCCGGAGAAGAGGCGAGCTTTTGCGCTACAATTGGAATCACTCCTTTAAGCATAAAGATACCGCGTTCTTCTAATAGTTGCAGAATTTTAACTTTTTCATCCTGAGTAAGCCTCTCGGCTGGTACCTGTGTACTATTCATCACAGCAATCAAAGCATCATCAATGGCAGAAGATATGGAATTATAAAAATTTTCCTGTTCGTTATCTTCTGCGGCAGATTTGGACGGAGCTGCATGAATGCTGATGTTTTTTGTGGCATATTCATCCGGATGACATAATGCAAATATACGTTCAGACAAATCACGGTAACGTGAATCATCAAAGTTTATGCATAAAAGTCCAATCGGTTCCCCATTCTCATCTTTAATAAAAAATGTAGAACAGCGGAGAACTTTACCGTTTTCTGTTTGTCCTCTGTAGTTCAGATCCCAGTCTTGTTGTGTATAGCTTTTGTCAGCAAGCATCTGTAAAGCACGGTTGGTCAGCGGTGCACCCATATCACGTCCGCTGACATGTCGGTTAGCAATAGCGATAACAGACGGATGATTCTTTGTCAGATCGTGTAATACAATCTCATAATCTGGTCCCAGCATGCTCCCAAGAAATGGAACTAGTTTTACAAATTGTTGAAGTGAATTTTCTTTCATATCATAACTTCCTCTGTATGTTTCTAATTTTTTTTATTATAGCATCTGAAAGTATCTGGTTCAATAAAATATTCTCAAAATCAAGATGGAGAAATGCAAAAATGATAAATAATAGCATAAAATATAGGCATTATGCACAAATAATTGTTGAAATACTTATGCATAACATCCAAAAACGACAAAATAAGTTGACAATAATTTATTATCATGATAATGTATTCTCATCACAAAAAATAATAAAAACGGAGGTAAACAACATGACAAAAAGTACAAAAGAATACCCATTGAATGTTCCGGCACCTAGCCACTACACATTTGCTGTTCGAGATATTCCGAACGTAACGGTAGAGCAGAGAGAACGTGCATTGAAAGCAACACATTATAATGAATTTGCTTTTCCTGCCGGTATGCTTACCATTGATATGTTATCGGATTCCGGTACAACAGCAATGACGAATCATCAGTGGGCGTCACTTTTTCTTGGGGATGAATCTTATGGCCGTAACACAGGATACTATGTATTGCTGGACACCTTCCGCGATATTTTCGAGCGTGGAGGTGAAAAGAACTGGAAACGCTCCATCGACCTTGTAAGAACAGATTGCAGAGATGTTGAAAAGATGATGGATGAATTGTATCTGTGTGAATATGAAGGCGGACTTTTTAATGGTGGAGCAGCACAGATGGAACGTCCGAATACATTCATTATCCAGCAGGGACGTGCAGCAGAATCTGTACTGATGGAGATTGTAAAGAAGATTCTTGCACAGAGACATCCGGGAAAAGTATTTACAATTCCTTCTAATGGACATTTTGATACAACAGAAGGTAATATCAAACAGATGGGTTCGATTCCTAGGAATTTATATAACAAAGAGCTGTTATATGAGATCCCTGAAGGTGGAAAATATGAAAAGAATCCATTCAAAGGAAATATGGATATTGAAAAGCTGGAAGAATTGATCAATATCTGCGGAGTAGAGAATGTACCTTTAATCTTTACCTGTATTACAAATAACCCAATCTGTGGTCAGGCAGTATCCATGGCAAACTTAAAAGAAATCAACCGTGTTGCTCATAAGTATGATATCCCGCTGGTATTCGATGCCGCAAGATGGGCTGAAAACTGTTATTTCATTAAAATGAATGAAGAAGGCTATGCCGATAAATCCATGGCAGAGATTGCCACAGAGATGTTCTCTCTTTGTGATGCATTTACAATGTCTGCGAAAAAAGATGGACATGCAAATATGGGTGGTATGCTGGCATTTAGAGACAGAGGTTTATTCTGGAAGAAATTCTCTGATTTCAATGAAGACGGAACAATCAAAACAGATGTAGGCGTTCTTTTGAAAGTAAAACAGATTTCATGTTATGGTAATGATTCCTATGGTGGTATGTCAGGACGTGATATCATGGCACTTTCTGTTGGTTTATATGAAAGCTGTGATTTTAATTATATGCACGATCGTATCGGACAGTGTAATTACCTGGCAGAAGGATTCTACAATGCAGGTGTTAAGGGAGTGGTTCTTCCGGCAGGAGGTCATGCGGTATACATTAACATGGATGAATTCTTTGATGGCAAGAGAGGACATGATACATTTGCCGGACAGGGATTCAGTATTGAGCTGATCAGACGTTATGGTATCCGTACATCGGAACTTGGTGATTATTCTATGGAATACGATTTGAAGACACCGGAACAGCAGGCAGAACTTGCGAATGTAGTACGTTTCGCAATTGATCGCAGCAGACTTACGAAAGAACATCTGGATTATGTAATTGCAGCGGTAAAAGAGCTTTACGAAGATCGTGAAAATATTCCGAACATGAGAATTGTATGGGGACATACATTACCAATGCGTCACTTCCATGCGTTCCTTGAGCCATATCCAAATGAAGAAAAATAAGAAGCAGGATATCTATAAAAAGTTCTGTAGCAAGATATCTTTTCTGTAATAAAAAGATAAAAATAAAAGAATAAAACAAAATAGCTGAAACTAAGTGAATATGCACCGGTGCAATGCAATAGGATCTATAGGAGAATATTATGGCTAACGAAAAAGCAATACAAGAAACTCGAGACGGTTTTCAGTCAAAGTGGGGATTTATTTTGGCATGTGTAGGCTCGGCAGTCGGAATGGGGAATATCTGGCGCCTGCCAATTATGGTTTCGAAGTATGGTGGACTGACGTTTTTGATTCCATTTTTCCTTTTTATTGTCTTGATCGGAGCGACCGGTGTGATTGGGGAATTTTCATTGGGACGTTCAGCAGGAGCCGGTCCGGTAGGTGCATTTGGAAAATGTACGAAGATACGGACCGGTAATCAAAAAATAGGGGAGCGTGTCGGAGCGATTCCGATTATAGGAGCATTAGCTCTGGCAATTGGTTATACATGCGTCATTGGATGGATTTTCAAATATACAGTGATGTCTGTAAATGGGAATCTTTTCAAGATGGGACAGGATATGGATACGATTGTCGGAACATTTGAATCTACTGCAGGAGCATGGGGAGCGAATGTGTGGATTATCATCGCGATTATAGCGAGCTTTGCCATTATGGTGATGGGAGTTGCAGGAGGAATTGAAAAGGCGAATAAGATTATGATGCCGCTTTTATTCTTAATGTTTCTGGCTCTTGCGGTTTACATCGCGACAATTCCAGGAGCAATGAATGGATATCGCTATATCTTTACATTGAATCCAAAAGGACTTATGAATCCGGAAGTATGGATTTTTGCTTTTGGGCAGGCGTTCTTTTCGATGTCGGTTGCAGGGAATGGTTCAGTAATTTATGGCTCCTATCTAAGTAAAAGTGAATCCATTCCAGGAGCAGCGTTAAGCGTAGCATTCTTTAATTCTCTATCGGCAATATTGTCTGCTCTTGTCGTTATCCCGGCTATGGCTGTTGGAAATGCAGAGTTGTCTTCCGGAGGACCGGGACTGATGTTTATATATCTGGTTAATGTCATGAATGGTATGGCTGGCGGAAGAATCGTAGGGGTTGTATTTTTTATATGTGTAACATTTGCCGGGGTTAGTTCTATTATCAATCTATATGAAGCACCTGTAGCATTTTTACAGGAACAATTCGGTATGAAACGTTTACCGGCCACTGCATCAATCCTGGCTTTTGGGGGAGCTGTTGCGCTCTTTATTCAGGCAGTTGTATCGAATTGGATGGATATTGTATCAATTTATCTCTGCCCGTTAGGAGCACTGTTGGTGGCGGTATTCTTTTTCTGGATCGCGGGAAAAGAATATGTGGAACATGCAGTAAGCGAAGGAATGAAAGAACCAATTGGTTCATGGTTTTACCCTCTTGGAAAATACGTATATTGCTCATGTGCGGCAATTGCACTTGTGGCAGGAATTTTCTATGGTGGAATTGGATAAAAGTTTGTTGATATTCACAAAATATGTGTTTGATAAAAGGTAGCATTTTTCTCTTTGAAAACGTCTCTTTTCAGAATCTTGAAAAGAGGCGTTTTTTGTTAAACGGATAAAATACATAAGAAAACTTCCAGTGAAAAAAGAATGATTTTTCAGACAGGCGCAGGACCTTGTCGGACAAAATAAAAGATAAGAGATGTTTTAGTCATATCCAGATGTCTTCCACAATATACATGGATGTAAAGGGGTGATGATAATGAAAGAAGATACGATCTTAAAAGTCCTGCCATGGGATGTTAGAAGTATTATACAAAAGGAAAAGCTGGAATTTGAATATTTACAGGAAATCCGTCTCAGAGAAGGGAAACCTCTGATTTTCTTATATCATGATACAGAGATTATTCCGGGATCTGGGATGAACAAACCATATCTGGTGACTAAAGATAATATCCGTGAAATGCTGGAATACATCAGTAATTATTCCCTCTATGCATGTGAGCAGGAGATGCGTCAGGGATTTATTACAATCGAAGGAGGGCACAGAGTGGGATTATCGGGACAGGCTATTATGGAAAATGGAAAGGTTAAGAATCTGAAATATATTTCCTCCGTAAATATCCGTGTGGCACATGAGATGCTTGGCTGTGCAGACCGGGTATTTCCATATATTGTATGCAATAAAGCGTTATGTCATACGCTGATTGTATCGCCGCCAGGATGTGGGAAGACAACACTTTTAAGGGATCTGATCCGGCAGATTTCGGAAGGGAATACATGGCTTCCGGGTCTTGCTGTTGGTGTGGTGGATGAAAGATCTGAAATCGGCGGCTGTTACATGGGGGTAGCACAGAATCATCTGGGAATCCGGACAGATATATTAGATGGTTGTCCTAAAGCAGAAGGTATGATTATGCTGATCCGTTCAATGGGACCGCAGGTAATCGCAGTAGATGAAATCGGGACAACGGAAGATGTACATGCCATTGAATATGCAATGCATTGTGGATGCAAAATGCTGGCAACAGTGCATGCAGAATCTATGGAAGAGCTGAGAAAGAAACCACTGTTTAACCGGATGGTTGGCGAGGGGAGATTCGATCGTTATATCCTGCTTGGTAATGATTCACATGTAGGACAGATCGAAGGGATTTTTGATAATCGCGGAAGCCTTCTTTACAGGGAACTGGAAGAGATTGCGAAGTGAATGGAAGATGCAAAGATGTATTGGTGCAATGTTGATTATTATTGCAACTACCGGATGGGGAATGTGTCAGGCATGGAAGATAGAGGAATGTTATAGACAGATGCGTTATCTAAGAAAATTGATCTTCCGATTACGAAGTGAGCTACAGTATTCCAGACAGATGCTTCCGGAAGCCGTATTGCTGACAGGAAAAGATGCGCAGGAACCATATCAGTCATGGTTGTTGTCCCTGTATGAAAGGCTGCGCAACAGACAAGGTACAAGTCTTTCGGTCATATGGCAGGAAGAAGTGAAAGAGTATCTGACAGACGCAGAGCTTCCGGAAGAAATCGTGGAGAGTCTTGGAAGAATTGGAAGTGAGCTTGGAACAATTGACTTGCAGATGCAGATACGGACGCTGGATCTGTATATGGAAAGTATGGAGCAGCGGATGGAAGAACTGCATGCAGAAGAAAAGGAAAGAATCCGCCTGCATAGATGTATAGGTATTACGGCGGGAATCTTTCTTTCTATTATATTGTTATAAAAACAGGGAGTATTGATATGAGCATAAATCTGATTTTTAAAATAGCAGCCGTAGGAATTCTGGTATCGATTCTATGCCAGGTATTAAAGCACAGCGGAAGAGAAGAACAGGCATTTCTTACCAGTCTTGCCGGGCTGCTTTTGGTATTGTTCTGGATTGTGCCATATATATATGATCTGTTCGAATCTATTCAGAATTTGTTTTCTTTATAGAGTGAAAGCCATAAATAATAAAATGACAGGAAAGGGTGGAAGTTGCTTTATGAGTATGCTGCAGGTAGGAGTGCTTGGAGTGGCAGGGGTACTTCTGGCGGTACAGTTTAAGAATGTAAAAGCAGAATATGGAATGTACATAAGTCTTGCACTTGGACTATTAATATTTGCCTCTCTTTTAGATAAGATCAGCTGGCTCATGGAGGTATTAAAGGAGATTGCAGATGCGGTAAATCTGGATTCGGATTACCTGAAAACATTATGGAAAGTGCTTGGAGTTACTTATGTGGCAGAATTTGCTTCTTCCATCTGTAAGGACGCCGGATATCAGACGATTGCCCTTCAGATTGAAGTGTTTGCCAAAATTACAATTATGGTATTAAGCCTTCCTGTTTTGATGGCACTATTACAAACAATACGGAGTTTTCTGATATGAAAGCATATGGGAATACCGGTTTTCATAACAGCAAAACAGCCAGAATAATACATAAGAGTCTGGTTATGCTTGGTGTGGTGTTGTGCATGTGCATCGTTTTATGCAGTTTCTGTCTATATACCGTTGCTTATGCAGATGATACGGACACATCAGCATCCGTATCTGAATCATCTTCGGAAATCCGGGATGCTATCCTTTCGACATTTGATTACGGAGAGATCGATAACTCTTTAAAGGAATTGTTCCCGGATGCACAGGTAAAATTCGAAGATGTTTTATCAGAGATTTTGAGCGGGGATTTAAAGCATTCTTTTCGATTGTTAGGAACATTTGCCAAAGAACAGTGTGTCTATCTGCTGCAGATGGAAAAAAAGACGCTGATCTATATTGTAATGATTGCCATGATCGCAGCAGTGATGAATCAGTTTACCGGAATTCTGCAGAACAGACAGGTGGCGGGGATAGGATTTTATATTATTTATCTGATGCTGATTGCATTGACGATTACTGCATTCGATGTTGTGTTAAGTAAGGTTGAAGCTGGAATTTTGGCAGTTACAGGCTTTATGAGTGTGTTTTGTCCAGTGTATTTTCTGGCGGTAGCGGTTGCTAAAGGAAGCGTAACGTCTGTGGCGTTTTATAATCTGATGTTATTTTTAATCTATGGGGTAGAATTGATTATTGGGAAAATATTGCTGCCGGTAGTGAGAGTCTATATGATGATCCGGGTTCTTAATTTTTTGACGCCGGAAGAAATGTTTGAAAAATTTTCAGAACTTCTGGCACTGATTGTAAAGTGGACATTAAGGACTGCTCTTGCCTGTGTGATCGGAGTGAATCTGATCCAGGGAATGATCAGTCCTGCCATTGATACAGTCCGGCGAAGTGCCGTGACAAAAGGCGCAGAAGCGATTCCGGGCGTCGGAAATCTGCTTGGAGGAATGACGGAAGTGGCGATTGGTACGGCTGTTCTGGTGAAAAACGGGATTGGAATGGCAGGTGCTCTTATCTGCATTGCACTTTGTACACTTCCGCTTATACAGATTGCGGCAACAGAGTTGCTTTATAAGATGACGGCAGTGATGATACAACCGGTTTCCGATGACAGGGTTATTGGATGTGTGGAGGCGGTAGCAGAAGGATGCGGATTGTTGCTGCAAATGGTGTTTACTGTGGGATTGTTATTTTTGCTTACAATTGCAATTGTAGCTGCATTAACGGGAAACTAAAGGTCTGCGACAATATATATTTACAGACTGGCAGAACCAATAATAGAAGGGAAGCGTTATATTGAGCATCATAGATACCGTATATAACTGGGTGAAAAATCTGGCTTTTTTTGCAATATTAAGTACAGCTGTTTTGCAGATGATACCAGATCAGGGATTCCAAAAATATGTACGCTTTTTTACTGGGCTTCTGATGGTGTCGATGTTGATCCTTCCGATATTCAAAGTGACCGGAAAAGAAAATATTTTTACGGATATTTATAAAAGCAGGGAATATAGGGAGCAGTTGGAGGAAAATAGTAAAAAAAGCCAGGAGTTGATAGAACAGATCACTGTTCTTGAGCAAAAAAACAGAACGAATGAAAAAGATCTGGAAAATGATGATATAGAACATAATCAAAGAATCGAGGTGGAGCGGATTGAAATCAGAAAAGACGGGAATGCCGTTCTGGAAGAATGAGAAGTGGAAAAAATTTTCGGCGCAAAATTTTGGAATAGCTTCACTTCGGAATCTTAGGAAAGATCAGCTCCTTATCCTGCTGCTTGTTGGCATTCTTCTGATGGTAATTGCAGTTCCGGTAAAAAATACGTCCAAAAATGGATCGTCAGAAACATACGATACAGGAACATCAGATGAGAGTGGATTCTCCATATCCGGTCAGGGGAGTGCGGATATGACTGCTTATACAAAGAATCTGGAGCAGCGGCTTGCCCAGCTCCTTTCCCAGATAGATGGAGCAGGAAATGTGGAAGTTATGATTACCTTAAAGTCCTCTTCGGAAAAAGTGCTTGATAAAGATGTGGAGTCTGATCAGGAAACAACGACGGAAAGAGACAGCCAGGGAGGCACAAGACAGACCAGCCGGTCAAATAAAAAGGAATCTACAATCTATGACGGAAGTAATACGGACGAAAGTCCGTACGTAAGCAAAGAACTAAGTCCGGAAGTAGAAGGTGTAGTGGTGCTTGCAGATGGAGGCGGGAATGCTGTGGTAAAGGAAAATATCAGCGGAGCTGTCCAGGCATTATTTGATATTGAACCGCATAAGATTAGAATAATGAAAAAGCAGACCAGTTAACTATGTTAAGAGCAGGAGGACGAACCGTGAAAAAGATAGCCAGAAAGAATCAGATCATTATCGCAACACTTGCAGTTATGATAGCTGCTGCCGGTTATATGAATTATTCCGGAAAAATATTTTCTGGAAAAAGTAAGACGCAGCAGACCAGTTCAGAGCTTGCAAGCAAGGAACTTCTTGACATTTCCGAGGAAGATGCAGCTGCCACTTCCGGAGATATCAATAGTCAGGATGGAACCAAAAGCGATGGCAGCGTGGATGGGACACCTGGAGAAGCAGTGCTGACAAATGGAAATGTCAGTTCGGTAGCAGCACAGGCAAAAGTAAGCCGGGAGCAGGTAAGATCCAGGAATAAAGAAACGCTTCAGAATATTATTGATAATAAGGACATCAGTGAAGAAGAAAAAAAGGATGCCATTAACCAGATGGTCCAGATGACGGAAATCTCTGAAAAAGAGACGGCAGCAGAATCACTGCTTGCAGCAAAGGGATTCTCCGATGCAGTCGTCAGCATTACAGATGAACAGGCGGATGTAATCGTCGGCGCATCTGAGTTAAGCGATGCAAACCGTGCACAGATCGAAGATATCGTGACCAGAAAGACCGGTGTTGCCGCACAGAATATTGTGATCAATCCGGTATATGCCGATGAATCCACGAATAAATAATCCGCAAACAAATCTATAAACAAATAAAAAATATAATTGAGCATCCAGCGTACATATGTTATACTGATTAATAGTGCCTATAAACGGATATACTATAATTAGGAGTGTTTAATATATGTCACAGATTACGAATGAAGTAAAGAATCAGATAAAGAAAAGAAGAACATTTGCAATCATCTCGCATCCGGATGCCGGTAAGACGACACTTACGGAAAAGTTCCTGTTATATGGAGGAGCTATCAATCAGGCGGGAAGTGTAAAAGGAAAAGCGACAGCAAAGCATGCAGTTTCTGACTGGATGGAGATTGAAAAAGAAAGAGGTATTTCGGTTACTTCTTCTGTATTGCAGTTTAACTATGATGGATATTGTATCAATATTCTGGATACACCGGGACATCAGGATTTCTCGGAAGATACTTACCGTACACTGATGGCAGCAGATTCCGCAGTGATGGTAATCGATGCATCAAAGGGTGTCGAGGCGCAGACAAGAAAACTTTTTAAAGTATGTACCATGCGTCATATCCCGATCTTTACATTTATCAACAAGATGGACCGTGAAGCGATGGATACATTTGAACTTCTGGATGATATTGAAAATGAACTTGGAATTGCCACATGCCCGATCAACTGGCCGATTGGTTCCGGTAAAGAATTCAAAGGGGTATATGACAGAGCAAGCAAGAAGGTAGAGATTTTCTCTGATACGAAAAAAGGAACAACACAGGGAGAAGTAAAAAAAGTAGACATCAATGATCCGGAGATTTCATGGCTGATCACAGACGACCAGAGAATGCAGCTCGAAGAAGAGATCGAACTGCAGGATGGTGCAGGAGCAGAATTCGATCAGGAGCTTGTAAGCAAAGGAGAACTTTCACCGGTCTTCTTTGGTTCTGCACTTACAAACTTTGGTGTAGAGACGTTCCTGCAGCATTTCCTTCAGATGACAACTTCACCACTTCCGAGAATTTCGGATAAGGGTGCGATCGACCCGATGGAGGAAGGAGATTTTTCTGCCTTTGTATTTAAGATTCAGGCAAATATGAACAAAGCACATCGTGACCGAATTGCATTTATGCGTATCTGCTCCGGAGAATTTGAAGCAGGCATGGATGTTTATCATATGCAGGGGGGTAAGAAAGTGCGTCTTTCACAGCCGCAGCAGATGATGGCAAGTGAACGTAAAATGATCAGTAAGGCTTATGGCGGGGATATTATCGGTGTATTTGATCCGGGAATCTTTTCCATCGGTGATACACTGACAACTGCACAGGACCGCTTTACTTATGAAGGAATCCCGACCTTTGCACCGGAGCATTTTGCACGTGTACGACAGGTGGATACGATGAAGAGAAAGCAGTTTATCAAGGGAATCAACCAGATTGCCCAGGAAGGTGCGATCCAGATCTTCCAGGAATATAATACCGGAATGGAAGAGATCATCGTTGGTGTTGTAGGTGTACTGCAGTTTGACGTATTAAAATACAGACTGGAAAATGAATACAACGTAGAGATCCGTCTGGAAAACCTTCCGTATGAATACATCCGCTGGATTGAAAACGAAGAGATTGATCTGGATAAGCTTACAGGAACTTCTGACATGAAGAAAGTCAAAGACCTGAAGGGCCGTCCGCTGCTTCTGTTTGTCAATGAATGGAGTATCCGTATGACCGTTGACCGTAATGAAGGCCTGAGACTGACAGAATTTGGAAAATAAAATATATTTACGAGGACTCCCGGCGTGTCTGGGGGTTTTCAAATGAATATAAATTTGTTATAATAAAAATCAGTGAAAAACCAGACGGGAGGTTTCTGAAAAGATGAGTAAAGAAGAAAAGAATACGTATACAATAAAAGCAGATGCAAACCTTGGAGACGTTAAGATCGCAGACGAAGTCGTTGCAATCATTGCAGGACTTGCAGCAATGGAAGTAGAAGGTGTATCTTCTATGGCTGGTAATGCAACCAGAGAGCTGATCAGTAAGCTTGGAATGAAGTCTTTATCCAAAGGAGTAAAAGTAGATGTGTTAGATGGCATCGTAACTGTATCCCTGGCGCTGAATCTGACTTATGGATACAGCATTAAAGATATTACTTCTAAAGTGCAGGAAAAAGTAAAAGCTGCAATCGAGAATATGACAGGACTTGAGGTGGCCGATGTAAATATCCGTGTTGCCGGAGTCGAGATACCGGAGGAAGCATAAGTGAAAAGAACAGAACAAAGAGAACATATCTTTAAATTAATATTTGGTGCAGATTTTAATGATGTCGCAGAGCATACCGTTCAGACAGAGTTATACTTTGAGCAGGTAGAAGGCGCAACTGAAAAGGACATCAGCTATATCAGTGAAAAAGCACAGAAGATAATGGAAAAGGTTGAAGAGATCGATACTTTGATCAATGAACATACAACCGGATGGAAGACAACCCGTATGAACAAAGTAGACCTTACCATCTTAAGACTTGCAGTGTATGAGATCAAATGGGACGAAGATGTTCCGACAGGAGTTGCAATCAATGAAGCTGTAAATCTTGCAAAGAAATACAGCAGTGAAGGCGGTGCATCATTTGTAAATGGTGTGTTGGCAAAACTTGCAGATTAATCACAGAGGTAGAGAATGGCTCGAAATGTATATACAGTAAAACAGGTGAATTCTTACATCAAGAATATGTTCACCCAGGACTTTATGCTGAACCGTATCTATGTGAAAGGAGAAGTCTCTAACTGTAAGTATCACACATCGGGACATATATATTTTTCATTAAAGGATGAGTCCGGAACGATTGCCTGTGTTATGTTTGCAGGGCAGCGAGGCGGGCTCTCTTTTCATATGAGCGAAGGACAGCAGGTAATTGTACTTGGATCAGTAAATGTGTACGAAAAAAGCGGATCGTATCAGCTGTATGCAAGAGAAATCCGTCTGGACGGAGAAGGCGTCCTGTATGAGAAATTCCAGATGTTAAAGCAGGAATTAGAGGAGATGGGGATGTTTGCACCGGAATATAAAAAAGAAATTCCGGGATTCGCCAGGAGGATTGGGATTGTAACAGCACCGACAGGAGCCGCAATCCGGGATATCATGAACATTTCCGCAAGGCGTAATCCATATGTACAGCTCATCTTATTTCCTGCCCAGGTACAGGGAGAAGGCGCAAAAGAAAGTATCGTGCGTGGAATCGAGATGCTGGAAAGTCATGATGTGGATGTAATTATTGTCGGACGGGGCGGTGGCTCGATCGAGGATCTTTGGGCTTTTAATGAAGAAGAAGTTGCAAGAGCGATTTTTAACTGCCGTGTTCCGGTTATCTCAGCTGTAGGGCATGAGACCGATACAACCATTGCCGATTATGTTGCAGATCTAAGAGCACCGACACCTTCGGCAGCTGCGGAGCTGGCGGTATGGGATTACAGGCAATATGCTGCTTATCTGAATGAATGCCAGGTACGTATGAAACGGACTATGATGACACAGATCCGTATGAAACGTCTTCATGCCAGAGATTTTCAGACAAGGCTTTCTTACCAGCATCCAAGATACAAGCTTCAGGAACAACAACAACGGGCAGTGGATCTGGAAGAAAAACTAAGAGATTGTATGAAAGAAAAAGTAAAAGATGCAAGACACAGACTTGCAATCCAGATAGAGAGAATGAACGGGGTATCGCCGGTTCGAAAGTTAAATCAGGGCTTTTCTTATGTGGAAGATCAAGAAGGACGTGTAATAAAGAAGGTCAGCCAGGTAAGAAAAGATCAGAAGTTCCGTATTCATGTAACAGATGGAGTGATCCATGCATCTGTAGATGGTGTAGAAAAAAGAGAAAAACTGATTTAACGAAAGAGACGATTACATTTACTGTGCAGACAGTAATAATAAATAAAACAGGCAGGTAATAAAAATGGCAGAAAATGAACAGACCATATGGGAAGAAATGAATCTGGAAGAGATTTTTGAAAAACTGGAAAGCACAATGAAAAAAATGGAAGAAGAGGATATCTCCCTGGAAGAATCTTTCCAGTTATATCATCAGGGAATGGATATGCTGAAAGCCTGCAATGATAAAATTGATAAAGTAGAAAAGAAGATGCTTCTACTGGATGAAGAGGGTGAAGAGCATGAATTCTAAGGAAAATAGAATTTCAGAAAAAGAATTTTCAGTACAGATGAAAGAAAAAGTTAGCACAATCGAACAGATATTAGTATCGTATCTGCCGGAACAAACCGGATATCAGAAAATTATCATGGATGCGATGGAATACAGCCTTATGGCAGGCGGGAAACGTCTTCGCCCGATGCTTATGATGGAAACTTACCGTCTGTTTGCTGATGTAAAAGGAATCGGAAAAGAAGATACCTCAAAAGTACTGCATCCATTCATGGCAGCACTGGAGATGATCCATACCTATTCTCTGGTACACGATGATCTGCCGGCTATGGATAACGATGAATACCGCAGGGGACGCAAGACGACACATATTGTATATGGAGAGGATATGGGAATCCTGGCAGGAGATGCACTTCTTAATTATGCATTTGAAACAGCGTTCCGTGCATTTGAAAAATCTCCGGAAGACAGTTTGAAGATTGGACGTGCACTTGCTATTCTCGGAAGAAAAGCAGGTATCTATGGAATGATCGGCGGCCAGGTTATAGACGTAAAAGAAACTGGTCATGCTATATCAAAAGATGTTCTGGACACCATCTATGAACTGAAAACGGGTGCACTGATCGAATGTGCCATGATGATCGGTGCAGTACTTGGTGGTGCAGAGGATGCAGAAGTTCAAAAAGTAGAAAAGATTGCGCACTATGTAGGTGTGGCATTTCAGGTACAGGATGATATTCTGGATGTGACAAGTACGGAAGAAGTTCTTGGAAAGCCAATTCACAGTGATGAAAAGAACGAAAAAACGACTTATGTCACATTGATGGGAATTGAAAAAGCGGGAGAGGTTGTGGCAGATCTTTCCGGACAGGCCATTGAACTGTTACATGAACTCCCGGGAGAAAACAAATTCCTGGAGCAGCTTTTAGTACAGCTGATTCACAGGGACAGATAAAGGGGATATCTGGTTATGTTAGAAAGAATCCAAAAAGCAAATGATATAAAAGAACTGAATCCGGAAGAACTGCCGGCACTTGCGCAGGAGATCAGACAATTTCTGATTGAAAAAATCAGTAAAACGGGCGGACATCTGGCATCCAACCTTGGCGTTGTTGAACTTACAATGGCAATGCATCTGGTATGTACGCTTCCGGAAGATAAGATCATCTGGGATGTGGGACACCAGTCCTATACACATAAGATCCTGACGGGAAGAAAAGATGGATTTGATGATCTGCGAAAATACGGTGGGATGAGCGGATTCCCGAAACGAAAAGAAAGCGCATGTGATGCATTTGATACCGGACATAGTTCCACATCGATTTCAGCAGGACTTGGATATGTATGCGCAAGAGATCTGCAAAACGAAGATTATAGTGTCATATCTGTAATCGGAGATGGTTCCCTTACCGGAGGTATGGCATATGAAGCATTAAACAATGCTTCACGCCTGAAGAAAAATTTTATTATTGTATTGAACGATAATCACATGTCCATTTCTGAAAATGTAGGAGGAATGTCTGATTACCTGGCAAAACTGCGCACAGCAGATTTTTATACAGATCTGAAAAAAGGTGTGACAAATATGCTTCACAACGTGCCGGTTGTAGGGAATCCTATGATCGAACATATCCGCAAGACAAAGAGCAGTCTGAAACAGCTGATCGTTCCGGGTATGTTCTTTGAAGACATGGGGATAACATACCTTGGACCAATCCAGGGACACAATATTCCGATGCTTGTGCGGGCATTTAATGAAGCGAAAAAAATAGAAGGTCCGGTATTGCTTCACGTTCTGACACAGAAGGGAAAAGGCTATGAACCAGCAGAAACACAGCCGGATAAATTCCACGGAATCGGACCATTTCAGATAGAAACCGGAGAACCGGAAAATCCGAAGAAAAAAGATACGTATACAGATGTATTCGGAAAAGTATTATACGATGAAGCGGCACGCAATGAGAAAATTGTAGCAATCACAGCGGCTATGGCAGATGGAACAGGACTTTCAAAGTTCCGCAGGAAATATCCGGACCGCTTCTTCGATGTGGGAATTGCAGAAGAGCATGCAACAACGTTTGCAGCCGGACTTGCAGCTGGTGGAATGAAACCTGTATTTGCGGTGTATTCTTCCTTTTTACAAAGAGCATATGACCAACTGATCCATGATGTGGCATTACAGAACCTTCCTGTAGTGTTCGCAGTGGACCGGGCCGGTCTGGTGGGAAATGATGGCGAGACACACCAGGGGATTTTTGATCTTTCGTATCTGAGTAATATCCCGAATATGGTTGTCATGTCGCCGAAGCATAAATGGGAACTGGCAGATATGGTGAGATTCGCGCTGTCATATGACGGCCCGATTGCGATCCGTTACCCAAGAGGAAGTGCATCCGATGTCTGTCAGGAATTCAGAAGTCCGGTTGAATACGGTAAAGGTGAGATACTGTATGAAGAGAGGGACATTGCGATTGTATTTGTAGGTCATATGTTTGAAGAAGCACTTGCAGTAAGAAAACAGTTAAAAGAAGCAGGATATTCCTGCACACTTGTCAATGCAAGATTTGTAAAACCAATGGATACTGTACTGTTAGACCGGCTTGCAAAGACACATAAAATGATTGTAACAATCGAAGAAAATGTTCAATCAGGTGGATTTGGTGAACATGTGACGGAATATCTTTCCAGAACCGGGGCAGATGTAAGGACTTTGATTCTTGCGCTTCCGGATGATTATGTAGAGCATGGTAATATTGATGTGCTCAGGAAAGAAACCGGACTGGATGTTGATTCTATGACTATGCGTATCCAGAACGCATATAAAAGATTAAGGGAGAAATAAAAAACGAATGAAAGAACGATTAGATGTATTACTGGTAAAAAGAAATCTGGCATCGTCCAGAGAAAAAGCAAAAGCGATTATCATGTCAGGGATTGTATATGTAGACGGGCAGAAAGAAGATAAAGCCGGAACTACATTTCCAGAAGAGGCACTGATCGAAGTCCGCGGTCATACACTTCCATATGTCAGCCGTGGCGGCCTGAAATTAGAAAAAGCAATCAAGAATTTTGACGTAAGTGTAGAAGGAAAGGTCTGCACGGATGTAGGCTCTTCTACCGGTGGATTTACAGACTGTATGCTTCAAAACGGGGCAGTCAAAGTATTTGCCATCGATGTAGGGCGTGGACAGCTTGACTGGAAATTAAGACAGGATCCACGCGTGGTATGTATGGAAAAAACGAATATCCGTTATGTAACACCGGAAGATATCGGGGAACCGGTACAGTTTTCGTCCATTGATGTATCCTTTATTTCACTTACAAAGGTTTTACAGCCGATCAGTAACTATCTTACAGAAGATGGACAGATCGTAGCATTGATTAAACCACAGTTTGAAGCGGGTCGTGAAAAGGTTGGAAAAAAAGGCGTGGTACGTGAAAAAAGTACACACCGAGAAGTCATTCATAAAGTAATCGATTATGCAATGTCTATAGGCTTTAGAGTCCTGAATCTGGAATTTTCTCCGATCAAAGGACCGGAAGGCAATATTGAATATCTGGTACATCTTGAAAAATGTGGACAGACGGACCAGATATCTGAACTGATTGATGTTGATAAGACAGTCGACCAGGCATTTGATACACTTGCGAAAGGTTAAAGACATATGTTAAAAAAGTTTTGGATTGTTACAAATGATGGAAAAGACACCAACCATGCAGTGACAGGAAAGGTAAAAGAACTTTTGGAAATCTCCGGAAGGAGCTGTATGTTGTGTGAAAAAGATGCAGAAAAGAATATTATCAGGGAACGGATTCCGGACATGATGGATTGTGCGATCGTAATAGGTGGGGACGGAAGTCTGATCGAGGTCGCAAGGACATTGTGGAAAAGAGATGTCCCGATTCTTGGTATCAATATGGGAACGCTTGGATATCTGACAGAAATAGAACTAAGCAATCTGGAAGATGACATTTCCCAGATGCTCCGCGGGGAGTATCTCTACGAAGAGCGGATGATGCTGGAAGGAATCTTTGAAAATGGACATAGAGATGTTGCGTTAAATGATATTGTTGTATCCCGAAAGGGAGACGATCTGCGGATTATTTATTTTAAATTATTTGTAAATGGAGAACTTTTGAATTCTTATGAAGCAGACGGAATCATCATATCGACACCGACAGGTTCTACCGCATATAATATGTCTGCTGGCGGACCAATTGTGGAGCCTACGGCTTCTCTTACCGTGATCACGCCAATCTGTTCTCATGCATTGAATACAAGAAGCATTGTATTATCCGGGGATGATGAGATTGTGATCGAGATCGGGGAAGGCAGACGTGGCAATATTGAAAAAGTGCTTGTGACTTTTGATGGGGCTACCAGTATCGGACTGCAGACGGGAGACCGCTTAACGATTCAGAAAGCAAAAGAAACAACCAGAATTATGAAAATAAATAAAATCAGTTTTTTGGAAATATTACGTAGAAAAATGAAGGGAAATTGATAGTATGAAAGTAAACAGACATGCAAAGATTATTGAACTTATCAATAAATATCATATTGAAACGCAAGAAGAACTGGCAGAATATCTGAACCAGGAAGGATTCAAAGTAACACAGGCGACAGTCTCCAGAGATATCCGTGACCTGAAGCTGACTAAGATTCCATCTGAGAACGGAAAACAAAGATATGCCCTGCATCAAAGTCATCATGAAAATGGCATGAGTGAGAAATACATCCGTGTATTAAGAGAAGGCTATCTCTCTATGGATATGGCACAGAATATTCTTGTGATCAAGACAGTTGCGGGAATGGCAAGTGCAGTATGTGCAGCACTCGATGCCATGAAATGGAATGAAATTGTGGGAAGTATTGCAGGTGATGACACCATCATGTGTGCAATCCGCAGTGTAGACGATACCGTAAAAGTAATGGACAAGATCAGTAAGATCATCTTATAGGAGGAAGCGTGCTACAATATTTACATGTGAAGAATCTGGCTTTGATCGATGAGATTGAAGTAGAATTTGGCAGAGGATTAAATATCCTGACCGGTGAAACCGGTGCCGGTAAATCAATTATACTTGGGTCAGTTGGTCTGGCACTTGGTGGCCGCTATACAAAAGACATTCTGCGGGAAGGGACAAGATATGGCCTCGTCGAACTGACATTTTCAGTAGAAAACAAAAGACAGACAGAACAGTTAAAAGCACTGGATATCTATCCGGAAGAAGGATTTGTGACTTTACAAAGAAGGCTTATGGAAGGCAGAAGTGTCAGCAAGATTAACGGAGAGACTGTCCAGATGGCAACCCTGAAAGAAGTATCCGCGATTTTGATCGACATTCATGGACAACATGAACATCAGTCACTGTTATATAAGAAAAATCATCTGCAGATAGTGGATGCATTTGCCGGGAAAGAAGCAGGAGAGCATAAGCAGAAAGTGGCAGATGCATACCAGGAATATAAAGCAAAAGTAAAAGAATTAAAAGAAGCATCTACGGATGAGGCAGAGCGTGCGAAGGAACTGGCATTTCTGCATTTTGAGGTGGATGAGATTGAACAGGCAGATCTGAAATTACATGAAGATGAGGATCTGGAGGCGCTTTATAAGCGGATGTCTAATGGCAAGAAGATTGCAGAAAGCATCACAGAAGCCTATCATTATACCGGAGAGGGAAATGATAGTGCAAGTGAAGGACTTGGACGTGCACTTCGTGCACTTGCAGAGGTTGCTGATGTAGATGCACATGCAGCACAGTTGTATGAACAGTTGACAGATGTTGATAATCTGTTGAATGATTTTAATCATGAATTGGCTGAATATAATAAATCCTGTGATTTTTCAGATGAGGAATTTTATGAGACGGAAAAACGTCTGAATGAGATCAATCACCTGAAGACAAAATATGGCAACTCCCTGGAAGAAATACAGGCTTACCGGGAAAAGCAGGAGAAGAGAATTGAAATTCTGGAAAACTTTGATACCTATCTTCAGAATCTGTCGGAAACCTGTCAGAAATTGAAAAACCTGTATTTAAAAGAAGCAGGGAAATTGTCTGCATATCGTAAAAAACAGGCTGTGATACTGGAACAGAAAATCCAGGAAGGACTGGAAGATCTTAATTTTGAACAGGTACAGTTTGAAATCCATTTTGCCGAAAGGAAAGACTATGCAAAAGACGGAATCGATGATATTGAATTCCAGATATCATTAAATCAGGGTCAGCCTGTAAAACCGTTGGCAGAGGTTGCATCGGGTGGTGAACTTTCCAGAATTATGCTGGCAATTAAGGCTGTTATGGCAGATCAGGACGAGATCGAGACATTGATCTTCGATGAAATTGATGTAGGAATCAGTGGCCGGACTGCACAGAAAGTATCGGAAAAGATGGCATTGATCGGAAGGGAACATCAGGTGATCTGTATCACACATCTGGCACAGATTGCAGCAATGGCAGATCATCATTATCTGATTGAAAAGTCGACGCAGGATGCAGTTACACGTACCAAGATTTATCCGTTGTCCGAAGAAGCATCTGTCATGGAACTTGCAAGAATTCTTGGCGGTGCGAAGATAACTGATACGGTAATACAAAGTGCAAAAGAAATGAAACATCTCGCAAAACAGACAAAATAAAATATACAGAGTATTTTTGGGAAAATACCACATACTAAGATAGACGTAAAAAAGACGTCTATCTTTTTTTATAGGAGTGCGGATGATGAGAATATACTGGTATCGGAGAGTTTTAATGATTATGTTGATTGGTTCTGTCATTTTTGGAACGGGATATTCTGTAAAGGAGATGCAAAAAGAGCTCTCTAAGCAGGAAGTCAGTTCCGATACGCTTGCACCGGACATGGTAATTCCCGGAGGCATGCCGATTGGAATCTATCTGGAAACGGAAGGAGTTATGGTACTTGGGACAGATAAAATAAGCAGTGCAGACGGCGTATCCTGTGAACCGGCGGCGCATCTTGTAAAAGCCGGAGATTATATCGTAGCGTGTAACGGGACAATGATCCAGAACAAAAAAGAACTTCAGAGCATATTAAAAAACCTTCCGGATAATGAAACGGTATTAAAGATCAGACGAAATGAAAAATATCTGAAGATAAAAATAACGCCGGCAACAGATAAACATGGTGAAAAAAAGCTTGGCATCTGGGTGCGGGACAATGCACAGGGGCTTGGCACAGTTACGTTTCTAGATTCAAACAGCAGATTCGGTGCGCTTGGACATGGAATTCATGATACCAATACCAATGAACTGATGGAGATAAAAAAAGGCAGTGTATATGAGACCAGTATCCGCAGCATTCAAAAAGGGAAGAACGGAGAACCAGGAGGTATCGAAGGCGTAATCGTATATAACCGGTACAATGTTCTTGGAAACATTGATAAAAACACGGATTGCGGAATCTTTGGTAAACTTGACCGTATCGATACATTATTCTTTGACCAGACACCACTGGAAGTTGCTTCAGAACAGGAACTTGAAAAAGGAGCGGCGTTAATCCGGTGCAATGTAGAGGGGGAAGTGAAAGATTATAAAATTCGTATTACAAAAATTGACAAATTCACGAAAGAAGAAAACAAGGGACTTGAGATCGAAGTGACAGACCCGGAACTCCTTGAAATTACAGGGGGAATCATACAAGGAATGTCCGGTGCACCTATTATCCAGAACGGGAAAATAGCAGGTGCAGTCACCCATGTATTTGTCAATGATCCTACGAAAGGATATGGTATATTTATCGAAAAGATGCTGAAACATGTAGAATAATCAGAAAAATGTCGATGCGGGTCATGCTTTTACGACAACATTTTCTTGTTCTGAAATATATGAAAATATATAATAAAACTCGACATATTTATTGAAGAAACAAGGAGGCATTACGTAAAATGGGAGAAGTTAATGTAGCAATCGCTGACGACAATGAAAGAATTTTAGACATGCTGGGAGAAATCATAGAACAGGACAAAGACTTAAACCTGGTTGGAAAGGCAAATAACGGAGAAGATATCTACCGTCTGATCAAAGAAAAAACGCCGGATGTTGTGTTATTAGACCTGATCATGCCAAAACTGGATGGACTCAGCGTGATGGAAAAAGTAAATTCTGACATACACATTACCAAACGCCCTGAATTTATCATCGTTACTGCTGTAGGACAGGAACGGATTACAGAAGATGCCTTTCGAAAAGGAGCAAGTTACTATGTGATGAAACCATTTCAGAATGATATGATCGTAAGAAGAATCAAAGATGCCGGAAGCGGACACACAGCAGCCGTACCTGCAAAAACACTGGAATCTGGTATAAAGAAAAAAGAATATAATCTGGAAACGCGCGTCACAGATATGATCCATGAAATTGGGATACCAGCACACATCAAAGGCTATCATTATCTCAGGGATGCGATCATCATGGCGGTCGATGATATGGATGTGTTAAATGCGATCACAAAGGTTTTATATCCGACGATTGCCAAGATGCACAAAACAACCGCAAGCAGGGTGGAGCGTGCAATCAGACATGCGATCGAAGTGGCATGGAGCCGCGGAAAGCTGGATACATTGGATGAACTTTTTGGATATACCGTCAGTAATGGAAAAGGGAAGCCGACAAATTCGGAATTCATTGCATTAATTGCCGATACGATACGATTAGAAAATAAAAACCGATAAACAACCCTTTTATTCTGAATAAAAATACGCTATAATGATAAAGTATTCTAAAGTTGGGAGGGAAATGCAATGAAGAAAATATTATTTGCGGCATCAGAGTCAGTCCCATTTATCAAAACAGGAGGACTTGCCGATGTTGTCGGATCATTACCGAAATATTTTGATAAAGAAAAATACGATGTGCGCGTAATGCTGCCAAAGTATATGTGCATGAAAGATGAATGGAAAGAAAAACTTCAGTACCATACACATTTTTATATGGATCTTAACTGGAGAAAACAGTATGTTGGTGTACTGGAGATGGAGTATGACGGAATCAAATTCTATTTTATAGATAATGAGTACTACTTTAACGGATATGCACCATATGGTGATATGTATGCGGATATCGAAAAATTTGCCTTCTTCTCAAAGGCTGTTTTAAGTTCTCTTCCGTTAATTGATTTCAGACCAGACATCATTCACTGTCACGACTGGCAGACAGGACTTGTACCAATCTATCTGGATAACTTCAGATATGGTAACGAATTCTACCGCGGTATCAAGACAGTTATGACGATACATAACTTAAAATTCCAGGGAACATGGGATCCAAAACGTGTCAGAGACATTACAGGACTTCCACAGTACTATTTTGCACCGGATAAGATGGAAGCATACAAAGATGCAAACTACTTAAAAGGTGGTATTGTGTATGCAGACAGAGTTACAACTGTAAGTAATTCTTATGCAGAAGAAATCAAGACACCATTCTATGGTGAAAAACTGGATGGTCTTATGAATGCCCGTTCAAATTGTCTTTCAGGAATCGTAAATGGTATCGATTATGATGATTATAATCCGATGACAGACAATAAGATCGAAAGAAATTATGACGTAAATAATTTCCGCAAAGAAAAGATTAAAAATAAGATTGCACTTCAGAAAGAACTTGGACTTGACGAAGATCCAAAGACTATGATGATCGGTGTTGTTTCACGACTGACTGATCAGAAGGGATTCGACCTGGTTGCATATGTAATGGATGAACTGTGTCAGGACGCCATCCAGATCGTGGTACTTGGTACGGGTGAAGAACAGTATGAAAATATGTTCCGCCATTTTGCATGGAAGTATCCAGGAAAAGTATCTGCAAACATTTACTATTCAGAAGCAATGTCTCATAAGATTTATGCATCCTGTGATGCATTCCTTATGCCATCGTTATTTGAGCCTTGCGGACTCAGCCAGCTGATGAGCTTACGTTACGGAACTGTTCCAATCGTACGTGAGACTGGTGGACTGAAAGATACAGTAGAGCCATACAATGAGTATGAAAAGACTGGAACTGGATTCAGCTTTACAAACTACAATGCGCATGAAATGATGGCAACTGTACGTTACGCCGAGCAGATCTACTATGATAAGAAGCGTGACTGGAACAAGATTATAGAACGTGCTATGAACAAAGACTTCTCATGGAAGAATTCTGCAAAACAGTACGAAGCATTATACGACGAAATGTAAAATCAAGCTAAAGGAGTAAGACACAATACATGAAGATTCGTGATATATTAGTAGAAAAGACACCTCATCTGTCTTTTGAGGTATTCCCTCCGAAGACAGATGCAGCTTTCGATGGCGTGTTAAGTGCAACGGAAGCAATTGCTGCACTGAAGCCATCTTATATGAGTGTTACATATGGAGCAGGCGGCGGTACAAGTAAGAATACTGTGAAGATTGCATCGCATATCAAAGACAAATTTGACGTACCAAGTCTTGCACATCTTACTTGTGTATCATCAACAAAAGATGAAGTACACCAGGTAATCGATGAATTAAAAGCAGCCGGAATTGAAAATATCCTTGCACTTCGCGGAGATATTCCAAAGGACAGCGAATTCCCGCTTCCGAATCATTATCAGTACGCATATGAGCTGATACAGGATATTAAGAGCCAGGGAGACTTCTGTATCGGTGCTGCATGCTATCCGGAAGGACATGTAGAATCCGAGCATAAAAAAGATGATATCCTGCACTTAAAACAGAAAGTGGACTGTGGTGTAGACTTTTTGACAACACAGATGTTTTTTGATAACAATATTCTTTATAACTTCCTCTACAGAGCAAGAGAGAAGGGGGTTATGGTTCCTGTCATTCCTGGAATCATGCCGGTAACAAATGCAAATCAGGTAAAGAGAATCTTATCGATGTCAGGAACAAACCTGCCGGAAAGATTCAAAGCAATCGTAGACCGTTTTGGAGATGATCCAAAAGCAATGCAGCAGGCAGGTGTAGCATATGCAACAGATCAGATTATTGACCTGTTCGCAAATGGCATCAACCATGTACATGTATATTCTATGAATAAGCCGGAAGTTGCATCTGCGATCATGGATAACCTTTCTTATATTTTGAATAAATAGCAGAGGAATATAGAATGGACGCAAGAACGAAAGAAGCAATTCGTTACTTGGGATATGGCAGACATGCGGTAGATGAGCATACACTTGCACTGGTGGAAAGCTGTTTTGAAGAACTTTCGCAGGCAGCATGTGGTAGAATCGTCTATCGCATTTTTGACTTGGAATTTCCCGAGAATGGACAGATACAACTTGGAAGCTTAGATATCAAAAGCCGTAATCTGACCAGAAACCTGACCGGATGTGAAAAAGCAGTTCTTCTTGGCGCAACGCTTGGATCAAAGGTGGATCTTCTTTTGAGAAAATATTCACTTGGTGATATGGCAAGAGTTGTTACGCTGCAGGCATGTGCAGCAGCTATGCTGGAAGAATATCTGGATGAATGGCAGGATAATCTGGGCCGGGAGATGCAAAAAGAGGGCTATTATCTGAGACCGCGCTTTAGTCCGGGATATGGGGATTTTTCCATTGACCATCAGGATATGATCCTGCGGATGCTGGGCTCTGCAAAAAAAATCGGTCTGTCACTTACAGATGGAAATATGCTGACTCCTTCAAAATCCGTTACAGCCCTGATCGGACTTAGCAGGGAAAAAGTACCATGCCATACCAAAGGATGTGAAGCATGTCAGAAAACAGACTGTGCATATCGCAGAGCATAAGATACAAGTAAAAAATAGGAGCAGACAGATGTTGTTAGAACGACTGGGAAAAGAATTATTATATTTTGACGGTGGAATGGGAACACTTCTGCAGTCCAGAGGACTAAAACCCGGAGAACTCCCAGAGGTCTGGAATCTGGAACATACAGAAGAAATCATTGATATCCACAGACAATATTTTGAGGCGGGAAGTGACATTGTCCTGTCTAATACATTTGGTGCAAATGCAATCAAATTTCATGATTCAGAATATCAGCTGAAAGATATTGTAACTGCCGGTATTCAGAATGTAAAAAAAGCTGCCAAAGCAGGTGTACATGATGGAAGAGAAGTGTATACGGCTCTGGATGTAGGTCCGACCGGAAAGCTTTTAAAGCCAATGGGAGACCTGGCTTTTGAAGATGCGTACGAAGCATTTAAAGAAACGATGATCTACGGCGAAGAAGCAGGAGCAGACCTGATTCATATAGAGACAATGAGTGACAGTTACGAGGTGAAAGCGGCAGTTCTTGCGGCAAAGGAAAATACATCACTTCCGGTATTTGTTACCATGATCTTTGATGAAAAAGGAAAACTGTTAACCGGTGGAGATGTCCCGGCAGTTGTTGCCATGCTTGAAGGACTTCGTGTAGACGCACTGGGGATCAACTGTGGTATGGGACCGGAGCAGATGATGCTGATCCTTGAAGACATATTAAAATACTGTTCGATCCCGATTATTGTAAAGCCAAATGCAGGACTTCCAAAACAACGTGACGGAGAAGTCTACTATGATGTAGAACCGGAACAGTTTTCCGGTTATATGAAAAAAATTGTTGAAATGGGTGCACACGTTATTGGTGGATGTTGTGGTACGACACCGGCGCATATCAAAGCAATGATCGATCACACTAGAGGAATGGATGTGGTTCCGGTAACAAAGAAAGATATCACCATGGTATCTTCTTACGGACACGCCGTTATCCTTGGCGGAAAGCCAATGATCATCGGAGAAAGAATCAACCCGACCGGTAAGAAAAAATTCAAACAGGCGTTAAAAGACCACGATATGGATTATATCCTGAAGGAAGGTATTACACAGCAGGACAAAGGTGCACACATTCTGGATGTCAATGTAGGACTTCCGGATATTGATGAACCGGCGATGATGAAAGAAGTCATCACAGAACTGCAGAGTGTGACAAGCCTCCCACTGCAGATCGATACCGTAGACATTACAGCTATGGAAGCCGCTATGAGAATCTATAACGGAAAACCGATGGTGAACTCTGTAAATGGAAAACAGGAGAACATGGATGCGGTATTTCCGCTTATCAAACGTTATGGTGGTGTTGTGATCGGTCTTACCATCGATGAAGAAGGCATTCCCAAAACTGCTGACGGAAGAGTCCGTGTGGCAGGAAAGATTATTGAAGAAGCAAAAAAATATGGCATTGATAAAAAAGATATTGTAATTGATGTACTTGCAATGACCATCAGTTCCGAACCGGAAGGTGCTAAAGTTACATTGGAAGCATTGAAAAAAGTAAGAGAAACATACGGAGTCTGTACGGTTCTCGGAGTTTCCAATATTTCCTTCGGACTTCCGTATCGTCCGGCAGTCAACTCGAACTTCTATACGATGGCCATGCAGAACGGACTGAGCGCAGGAATTATCAATCCGTCATCAGAAGATATGATGCGTTCATATTATTCCTTCTGCGCGTTGATGAATTACGATAAAAACTGTGAAGATTATATCCGGGTATATGGCAATCAAAAAGCCGGAGCACCGGTGACGGCAGCAAAAACAGAGCTGACATTAAAAGAAGCCATTGAAAAAGGACTGAAAGAAGAAGCGCATCATGCAACCAGAGAACTTTTAAAAGAACAGGCTCCGCTTGATATTATTAATGCACATCTGATTCCGGCTCTGGATAGTGTCGGAAAGGGATTTGAAAAAGGAACCGTATTCCTTCCGCAGCTTCTGATGAGTGCAGATGCAGCCAAGATAGCATTTGCGGTAATTAAGGATGTACTTGCACAGGAAGGCGGGGAAGTGCAGGCAAAGAACAAGGTAATTCTTGCAACTGTAAAAGGTGATATTCACGATATCGGAAAAAATATCGTAAAAGTCCTTCTGGAGAATTACAGTTTTGATGTTATCGATCTGGGAAAAGATGTACCTCCGGAAGTGATTGTAGAGACTGCAGTTGAGCAGGATATCCGTCTGGTAGGCTTGAGTGCACTTATGACAACAACCGTTGTGAGTATGGAAGAAACTATTAAGTTATTGAGAGAGAAAAAACCTGAGTGTAAAGTCATGGTAGGGGGAGCTGTGCTGAACCAGGATTATGCAGATATGATCGGTGCAGATTTCTATGGAAAGGACGCAATGCAGTCCGTCTATTATGCGCAGAGAGTATTTGAAGAAGCATAATCAATGATAACAGAGACATTTTTATAAATGATACAGCAGACAAAGAAAAAGGAGAACATATCATGGGATTAGTATTACCAGAACATTATGACCCACGCTTAAGCGTAAGAGAAACACAGGAAGCAATCAAATACATCAGGGATACCTTCCAGAAAGAATTCGGAAAAGAAATGAACCTGGAAAGAATATCTGCACCATTATTCGTAGAAAAGAGCAGTGGTCTGAACGATGACTTAAACGGTGTAGAACGTCCGGTACAGTTTGACATCGCCGGTATTCCGGGAGAAACAATCGAAGTTGTACATTCCCTTGCAAAATGGAAACGTATGGCATTACACAAATACGGATTCAAACCAGGAGAAGGACTCTATACCAACATGAACGCAATCCGCAGAGATGAAGAGATGGATAACTTACATTCTTGTTACGTGGATCAGTGGGACTGGGAAAAGGTGATCACAAAAGAAGAACGTACCGTAGAGACACTGGAAGAAACAGTGCGTACAATCTTCAAGATCATCAAACATATGGAACACGAAGTATGGTACAAATACCCACAGGCAGTAAAAAAGCTTCCGGAAGATATCTATTTCATTACTTCACAGGAACTGGAAGACATGTATCCGGATAAAACTCCGAAGGAAAGAGAAAATCTGATCACAAAAGAACACGGCTGTGTATTCCTTATGAAGATCGGTGACAAACTTGCAAGTGGAGAGCCACACGACGGACGTGCACCGGACTATGATGACTGGCAGTTAAACGGAGATATTCTGTTCTGGTTCGAGACACTTGACTGCGCACTTGAAATCTCCAGCATGGGTATCCGTGTTGATGAAAAATCTCTGGAAGAACAGCTGAAAAAAGCCGGATGCGAAGAAAGAAAGAATCTTCCATACCATAAAATGCTGTTAAATGGTGAGCTTCCATATACAATCGGCGGCGGAATCGGACAGTCAAGACTGTGTATGCTGTTATTGGACCGTGCACATGTAGGAGAAGTACAGGCTAGTATCTGGCCTTCAGATATGCGTGAGGAATGCGAAAAACATAATATAATTTTG
>NZ_CAKRAH010000032.1 GCF_934294775.1 uncultured Dorea sp. | reverse complement strand
ATATTTCTATTTATTTTTAGTATTTTATCATACTAAAGTACCGCCGTCCAGCCAGCCTGCCGGCACTCTCCTGTGCAACAAACTTTTCACCTGTAACTTTTTCAAAATGCTTTTCTATCTCCAAGGCCTGCCTCTGGCACGCTTCTCTTCCATACTTCGCTACATAAAATAAGGACGTGGTCTTCTGTATCATTTCCATACATTCCCCACATCCTTATATATTCATATCTCTACAATTTTTTGCTATCTCGTATTCTGTGTACCGTTGTTCACATTGTCATCCGGATCTAATGTGTCCCCAATGTCATCTACTCCATCACGGACATCATCACCGATTTCATCCATTACACCGCCATTTGTATTATTTCTATCTGTGACATCATCTTTTCCTGTTGTGTTATTTCTATCTGTTGTATTGCCATTATCCAGAGCATCATCCTCTGTATTATCATTCATAATACCATCTGTCTGATCACCGGTTGTCCCTTCTGTTGCCGCATTGTCATTGGCTGCGTTATCGTCGGCATTATTTCCACAGGCAGTTACTCCTGCCATCACTCCTGTACACATCAGTACCAGCATGAACTTTTTCCATTGTCTCATTTTTCCAATCTTCCTTTCCGTATAATTCATCTATGCTCAAGTAATACTTGTTACCTGTAATATCTGCATTTTTTCTGAATTTATACGGTAAACTCTCAATCGGAAGACTGGTATTTTTTTACATTGTTATGCATTTACATACATTATAATCTTTCTGCGATCACACCGCTTCTATATGCTGCGAGCAATACTTCCAGATCTGAAATCTGCTCTTTTAATTCTTTTCCAACGTCTGTATCTTCTACTTTTTTGCGTTCCAGCGTACGCTTTACAACCGTGCTGTCGGAATGAATGTCGCTTTCTTTTTCGATCGCAGCCTCTGTTGATTCAAATGGCTCATGAGCCGCAAGTATCAATCCATACGAATTATAGATCAATGTATATCCGGCAATTCCTGTCTCTTTCTGGTACGCTCTTGAAAATCCTCCATCAATGACCAGTACTTTTCCACCACACTTGATTGGATTTTCCCCGTCTTTGCACTTCACCGGAACATGACCGTTGATAATGTGGGCATCTTCATTTTCCAGGCCGAATTCTTTCAGGATCCGCTCCACCACTTTTTCATCTTCTAACAGCAGGTAATATGGATTCTTCTTTTCCTTATGCGTCTCTTTTTCAGCCAGAAAATACCGTTCGAACGTCGCCATCTTGTCTTTTCCAAACAACGGTGAATTCTCACTCAGCCAGATATACCACATGATATCCCTGCCACGTTCTTTTTCCTTTGGATCTACCGCATAAAATCCTTTTCTTACATAGCTTTCCAATACTTCGTACAGACTCTTGCCCTTGTAAGTCCGTCCGAATATACGCACACTTTTTAAGGTTCCATCTTCTTTTAGCGGAACGCAGCCATGATACAGCAGATTTCCATTATATACTTTATATAATCCACCGCGGTTCAAAAGAAAATGCATATGACTCTGCAGTTTTTCACAGTTTTCAAAAGCTCGTTCCAGACGCTCCATAATATCCTCTTCTTCTCTTGTCAGGGCATACGGCTTTTTCGGATCGATCGTCGGGAAGTTCGTATCCAGAAGCTTATATTCTTTTCCATCCAGCTCAATTGTTCCCTTTTCATAATCAATATGATGCAAGAGATTACGCTTATCCAGCTTAAATCCCGGATTCTTCTTAATGATCTGGCCTTCCACTTTGAACTGGATGACAGAAATTGCCTTATGCATCTTCACATCCATCAGCATCTCTGTCGCACTGTAATTTGGATTGCCTTTTAATTTGAAGCATTCACACGGATCATCCTTATATGTATTCATGGCAAATGTCGCAAGCGGAAGCAGATTGATTCCGTATCCTTCCTCCAGAATATCAAGATTGCCATATCTTGCACAGATACGGATCACATTTGCAATACAGCCTCTTTGTCCGGCTGCCGCTCCCATCCACAATACATCATGGTTTCCCCACTGGATATCCACGGAATGGTACGCCATCAGTTTATCCATAATAATATGCGGTCCCGGTCCTCTGTCATATATATCCCCAACAATATGCAGATGGTCCACCGTCAGACGCTGGATCAGCTCACTCATTGCAATAATGAATTTCTCGGCACGTCCGATCCTGATGATCGTACTGACGATCGCATTATAGTAAGATTTCTTATCCGTCGTCATACCACTTTTTTCCGTGATCAGCTCTTCAATCACATATGCAAAATCCGGCGGCAGTGCCTTTCTTACCTTAGATCTGGTATATTTGCTCGCTGTTCTTTTGCAGACCTCTATCAGCCTGTAAAGTGTGATCTTATACCAGTCCTCCATATTTTTCTCTGTCTTTTTGATCCTGTCCATCTTCTCTTTCGGATAATAAATAAGAGTAGCAAGGGCCTGTTTGTCCTTGCTACTCAGAGTATTACCGAACACATCATCAATTTTACGGCGCACGGAACCAGAGCCATTCTTGAGTACATGTGCAAATGCCTCATATTCCCCATGAATGTCTGTTAAAAAATGTTCTGTTCCCTTAGGCAGGTTCAAGATTGCCTGCAAATTGATGATTTCTGTGGAAGCTTTGGCGATGGTTGGATACAGTTGAGAAAGTCTCTCCAGATAACGTTCCTCCAATTGTCTCATTGCTACCTCCTGTTCTTCCTGCGGTATTATTTTTTCTATCTATCAATCAGATCCGGTTCCCCACTAGAACTGAATGACATCTGACATATCGTATCTTCCTGCCGGTTTTCCAGCCAGGAATTTTGCAGCTTCTACCGCACCTTTTCCAAATACAGCTTTGGAATATGCAGTATGTTTGAATTCGATCACTTCATCCTGTCCCGCAAAGATTACTTCATGATCACCAACGATCGTTCCTCCACGTACTGCTGAAATTCCGATCTCTTTCTGGTCACGTTTCTGACGCACCTGGCTTCTGTCATATACATAATGATACTGGTTATCCGCTGCTTCGTTGATCGAATCAGCAAGTGCCAGTGCTGTACCGCTTGGTGCATCCAGTTTCTGATTATGATGTTTTTCCACCAGTTCAATATCATATCCTGCCGGTGAAAGTACCTTTGTTGCATCTTTCAGGATCTTCATCAGAAGATTGATTCCAAGTGACATGTTCGCAGACTTTAATACGGCTACTTTTTTGGCTGATTCTTCTACCTTCGCAAGCTGCTCTTCTGACAGTCCTGTTGTACAAAGTACTACCGGTACCTGTTTTTCCACGCAGTAATCCAGTAATTCATCTGCTGCCGCTGCATTTGAAAAATCAATGATAACATCTGCATCTACATCGCATGCGCTGATGCTTTCAAATACCGGATAATCATTCGGTACTTTTGTATATTTGTCAATTCCTGCTACCAGTTCAATTCCTTCTGTGTTCTTAATAATATCCGTAATCACACGTCCCATGTGTCCATTACATCCATGCATAATTGCTTTTACCATGCTATTTATCCTCCTTGTAATTTATCTCTCTATACCCTTAAAACAAAAGGATATCATATATGTAGATCATGTATGATATCCTTTATTTTTATTATTATGCTAACTGAATACCGAAGTCTTTCATTGCTTTTGCAAGATTCTTCTCATGTTCAGGGGATATCTCTGTAAGCGGCATACGAAGCGGTCCGCAGTCAACTCCCATGAGCTGCATTGCCTTTTTAACCGGGATCGGGTTCACTTCGCAGAATAACTGCTCGATCAGTGGAAGCGCTTTCAGCTGAAGTGCTGCACTTCCCTTCACATCTCCGTTAAAGAATTTCTCACAAATATCATGTGCTTCATCCGGTGCTACATTTGACAATACTGAGATCACACCTTTTCCACCCAGGGATAACAGCGGCACGATCTGATCATCATTACCAGAATACATATCAATATTACCATCTGTCAGGTTCATGATCTTTGCAACCTGTGAGATATTTCCTGATGCTTCTTTGATACCTACGATATTATCTACTTCTTTTACCAGTTTTGCTACTGTTGCCGGTTCGATGTTACATCCTGTTCTGCTTGCAACACTGTACATAATGATCGGTGCTGTTACTTCTTTCGCTACTGCGCTGAAATGTGCAACAAGACCTGCCTGAGTTGCCTTATTGTAATAAGGTGTAACCAGAAGCAGTCCGTCTGCTCCGTATTCGGAAGCTTCTTTTGACATCTCAATTGCAGTACGTGTGCAATTAGAACCTGTTCCTGCGATAACCGGGATTCTGTGTTTTACACGGTCGATTGTGAATTTTACACACTGCATATGTTCTTCCTCTGTCATAGTAGCAGATTCTCCTGTCGTACCGCAGATTACAATGCTGTCTGTTTTATGTGCACAATGAAATTCGATCAATTCATCCAGTTTATCATAATTAATACTTCCATCTTCATTAAATGGTGTGACAATTGCCACGCCGGCTCCTGTAAAAATAGCCATAGTGATCCTCCTGACTTTCATATAATCTAATGAAATTCTATCATCAATTAAATATGATGTCAATCAAACCATCTGCTAATTTTACACATCCATACATTCCAGTTTGCTGACTGACACTTCATAGGCAACCCTTTTCTGTGTCTCATTTTCCGTGATCTTTTTCATATATTCACGGCTCTGGATCCTTCCGATCACTTGTACATGCTCTCCGACTTCGAATGCAGAAGCAAATCTTGCATTGCGCCCCCAGCAGATACATGGGATGTAATCCGACTTTCCATACGGCCGGTTCACTGCAAGAAGCAGATCTGCAATTTCTCTTCCAAGCGGTGTCTTTCGGTATACCGGCTGTTTGCAGATATAGCCATCCAGAAGGATCTGATTCGTCTTGGCTCCGTCCAGCTCCTCTTCTACAAATGAAATTTCACGGACAAACACAGACAGGATCAGTCTGTTCTTTGTCTCTTCGTGTCTGTTATAGGACCGGAACTGTCCATTTACCATAATGAATTCTCCGGTATAATCTTTGGATACATCGATCAGTCTCTCCGAGATCATAAGAGGGATCCTGTCCCTTGAATTGCTAAGACGTTTTACATCTACTTCCACCATATAAAAGCCCTCACCGAACACTTCATGGCTGAATGAAAACGGGGATACGATCTCTCCCATAACGGTTACCTGGTTGTTCTCAATCATCTTATCTGACATAATTTTGTAATCTCCCTTCCTCTGAATCGTATTTTGAGTCATTACAAAGTCTATGAATCAAAACAGCATTTTAGAACTAAAATACTTGTAAATTTCAAAAAATGTGATAAACTAATGTGGTTGCATATGATAATAGGTAGAGAAAAGGAAGATTCGTAATGAAGACAAAACGTGAAGATGTACGTAATATCGCGATTATTGCCCATGTTGACCATGGTAAGACAACATTAGTAGATGAATTATTAAAGCAAAGCGGTGTATTCCGTGAGAATCAGGAAGTAGCAGAACGTGTCATGGACTCTAACGATATCGAAAGAGAACGTGGAATTACTATCCTCTCCAAAAATACTGCCGTCACCTATAACGGTGTAAAAATCAATATTATAGATACTCCGGGACATGCCGACTTCGGTGGAGAGGTAGAACGTGTCCTTAAGATGGTAAATGGTGTTATCCTCGTCGTTGACGCTTTCGAGGGTGCTATGCCTCAGACAAAATTCGTACTCCGTAAAGCAATGGAATTAAAGCTTCCGGTTATCGTTTGTATTAATAAAATTGACCGTCCGGAGGCAAGAGCTGACGAAGTTATTGATGAAGTGCTTGAGCTTCTCATCGACCTTGGTGCTTCTGATGAGCAGTTAGACTGCCCATTCGTATACGCTTCTGCAAAGAACGGTGTAGCTGCACTTGAGATCACAGATGATATGAAAGACATGAAACCTCTGTTCGAGACAATTCTTGACTATATCCCTGCTCCAGAAGGAGATCCGGAAGCTCCGACACAGGTTCTGATCAGCACGATCGATTACAATGAATATGTCGGACGTATCGGTGTTGGTAAAGTAGATAACGGTACCATCGCAGTAAATCAGGAAATGGTTGTAGTGAACCACCATGATCCTGACAAACAGAAGAAAGTTAAGATCAGTAAGTTATATGAATTTGACGGTCTGCAGAAAGTAGAAGTAAAAGAAGCAACTATCGGTGCGATCGTAGCGATCTCCGGTATTTCAGATATTTCCATCGGTGATACACTCTGCTCTCCTGAGAATCCGGTTCCGATCCCGTTCCAGAAGATCTCTGAGCCAACGATTTCTATGGACTTCGTTGTAAATGACAGCCCATTTGCCGGACAGGAGGGAAAATACGTAACTTCCCGCCACTTACGTGACCGTCTGATGCGCGAGCTTAACACAGACGTCAGCCTCCGTGTAGAAGATACAGAAAACATGGATGCATTCAAGGTATCCGGACGCGGAGAACTTCACCTGTCTGTTCTGATCGAGAACATGAGACGTGAAGGCTATGAATTCGCAGTAAGTAAAGCCGAGGTTCTGTATCACAAGGATGAGAATGGTAAACTTCTCGAGCCAATGGAAATTGCTTATATCGATGTACCAGATGAATATACAGGTGTTGTCATCGACAAGCTGAGCCAGAGAAAGGGTGAGCTTCAGACAATGGGTGCTGCCAACGGCGGTTACACACGTCTGGAATTCAAAATCCCGTCACGTGGACTCATTGGTTATCGTGGGGATTTCCTGACAGATACAAAGGGTAACGGTATCATGAACACTGCATTCGACGGATACGCTCCATATAAGGGTGACATCCAGTACCGTAAACAGGGATCCCTGATTGCATTCGAGACTGGTGAATCCGTAACTTACGGTCTGTACAGTGCCCAGGAACGTGGTACTCTCTTCATCGGACCTGGCGAGAAGGTTTACTCTGGTATGGTCATCGGAGAAAATGCCAAGACAGATGATATCGAAGTGAACGTATGTAAGACAAAACATCTTACAAACACCCGTTCTTCCAGTGCAGATGAAGCACTCCGTCTTACTCCTCCGACTGTACTCAGTCTGGAACAGGCCATCGACTTCATCGATACAGATGAGCTTCTGGAAGTAACTCCGGAATCCTTACGTATCCGTAAGAAGATCCTGGATCCGAAGATGAGAAAACGTGTCAGCCGATAAGGTTATAAATTCTTTATAATTTAATAAATGCCGGTAAACGGCTGCTAATAGCGGTAATATATATGAGGCAATTTCTTTCCTGAAAATTTACTTCATATGTATTGCCGCTTTTTTATTCTTAGAGCTTGTCTGAAACACGCTCTAAAGCCAGACTCTGGTGATATCCCGTCTCTTTTTTTTGATTGTACTTAATTTAGTAATTCAATCTGCTCCCGTCTTATTGGCAAACGGTCTGCTTTCACTTATACTGAGATTACAGCGAAATTCTACTTTATTAATCTATTTTCAAAAGAAAGGAAATCTATGTATGAAAGAATTTATTGCACAGATTTTGAAGCAGATTGCTGCCATTCTTGAATATGTCATTGCTTTTATGCTTGCGATTGGTATTATTCTCCTCTGCCTCCGCATGGCTGGCTCGCTTCAAAATATTCCAAATCTTGGAACTTATCCAAACTACGACGATCTGCTTGAGGTCTGTTTTAACCTGATCATTGGTGTGGAGCTGATCAGAATGATGTACTCTCACTCACCAAGCACTGTCTTTGAAGTACTGTTGTTTGCAATTGCCAGACAGATTATCGTGGATCACTCTTCTATCTACAGCAGTCTGATCGGTGTCACTTCGATTGCCGTATTATTTGCCACACGAAAATTCTTATTTTCAGAATTTGATGTTGCTGACGAAACCGTCTTTCGTGCTTCGACTAAGATTAAAGTCGTCAACAAGGTGTTATCTGTAGAGATTCCCGGGGACCCGGATGCAACTCTTTTAGAGGTCCTGCTGACCCATCTGGAAGAACAGAATGTAAATCCCCGCGTTGGTGCCTGTTATTACTTCCATGACTGTGGACTTCGTGTTGCAAAATTACATGAAGGAAAAATTTCAAGAATTCAGGTAATTCGTGCTATACATTAGCGTCCAAACATGTTATACTACACATATCAGATAGATTGCCAATTCGACTATCAATTGTCAGATATTATTACCATAATTTGATGATTGTATACCGTGCATTTATTTGAAATTATGTCGAAAAGGAGTTGGGCATCATGAAATTTATCATTATTGGGAAGAACATCGATGTAACACCAGGTTTAAAAGAAGCCGTAGAAAGCAAGTTAGGAAAATTAGAAAGGTATTTCACTCCGAATACTGAGATCCACGTAACCCTGAGCGTACAGAAAGGGCATCAGAAGATCGAAGTTACCATTCCAGTCAAGGGTGGTATGATTCGTTCAGAGCAGGAAAGTTCGGATATGTATGTATCTATTGACCTTGTAGAAGAAATTATTGAGCGTCAGCTTCGCAAATATAAAAACAAACTGGTAGCACGTGAACAGGACGGCGGCAATTTCAAACAGGAATTTTTTGAAGCCGAAGACAACATTGAAGATGATGGCGAGATTAAGATCGTACGTACGAAAAAATTTGGATTTAAACCAATGTATCCAGAAGATGCATGCGTACAGATGGAATTATTAGGGCATGATTTCTATGTATTCTGCAATGCGGAATCAGACGAAGTAAACGTTGTATACAAACGGAAAAACGGAACATTTGGACTGATCGAGCCGGAATTTTCATAAATCCTAAAAACAGATTTCAAGAGAGATGCTGTTTTATTACAGGTGGATTCGTGAACACCTGACCATTTCTCTTCTATGATTTGGTATAAGGTATAATAAGAAAGGTATCTGTAACAGATATTTCGTATTACTTATTTTTTAACTTCAAGTAATTACGAAACACGGTTACAGATACCTTTTCTTTTCAGGCATGCTTCATAGGATTTCCTGTCAGATTATTCAAGAATCGTTGGCGTCCCGCCTATCTCTGCATAATAGCACTCTTCTCCCGGTGTCATCTCTGCCTGTGCATTCGTTCCTTCCGTGATCGTACTCATCACAAGATCCAGATCTGTCTTCGGGATCAGCACTTCCAGTTCCACCTTATCGGTGTATACCGTATCCAGTATTTTCAATTCTCTTTGTGCAAGAATATACTGGATTTTTCCAAATGTTGTATAATCCGTATCAATATGGAGTTTTACGCCCCATATCTTTGTGATCAGCACCGATGCCTCAAGTCCTGCTTTTACCGCACCTGAATAAGCTCTTACAAGCCCTCCGGTTCCCAGAAGTGTTCCTCCAAAATATCTGGTTACAACCACCACGACATTGCGAAGCTCATTCCCCAGCAGTACATCCAGCATTGGTTTTCCCGCTGTTCCATTTGGTTCTCCATCATCGCTGCATCTTTGCAGCTGTCCTCTTTCCCCTATAATATATGCAAAGCAGTTATGCCTTGCATCCCAGTATTTCTTTTTTGTCTTTTCTATAAATGCAATCGCCTCCTCTTCTGTCTTCACAGGAAGCACTGTGGCAATAAATCTTGATTTCTTTTCAACGATTTCATCTTCCCCGCCTTCATAGACCGTTTTGTATTCTGGTAACATAGCGTCATCCTTTCAAATCTTTTTCATGATATCTCTGACTTTCACATGATTCCAGCCTTAGAGTGTGCCTGAAAAATCATTCCTGTCATCTGGATATCTGATGTTTCACTTATATTTTTTACTTATATAATAACTAATTTCTTAAGATTTTCCTAGCCATATATGAAGTTTTCATTTTTTTCTTTATAAAAGACTGTACATTTGTTATAATAAGCAAGTATGAAGGAGGCCTAAGCGCATGAATTATGGAAAGAAAAAAGCTGCGAAAAAGCAGAAAAAAATAACATCCAAATCTACAATGCAGGGAAAACGTATCGTCGTCCGGCTTTTTAAAGCACTGCTTCTGTGTATCGTATGTGTGGCAGTTGCCGGAATGCTCGGTGGCGGTCTTTTTATAAAAAAGATTATTGATGATACTCCGAAAGTTTCCGCATCCGATGTTAAGCCAAAAGGATTCACAACCTTTGTTTATGCTGATGATGGCAGCACTGAGATTGAACGCTTCGTATCCTCAGGTTCCAACCGTGTATACAAATCCATTGACGAGATTCCAAAAGATCTCCAACATGCATTTGTAGCGATCGAGGATGAACGTTTTTACAAACACAACGGTATTGACCTTCAGGGTATCGCCCGTGCTGCGGTTGTCGGAATTACCCGCGGAAGCTTCTCAGAGGGTGCCAGTACACTGACGCAGCAGCTCATCAAGAACAATGTATTCCCGAACTTTACCAAAGAAAAGACATTCTACGACAGACTACAGCGTAAGATTCAGGAACAGTATCTGGCAATCCAGATTGAAAAACAGATGGACAAAGATGAAATCATCGAAAGTTATCTGAATACCATCAACCTTGGGCAGAACTGTCTTGGAGTTCAGGCTGCATCACAGAGATATTTTAACAAAGATGTATCTGAGCTTACTTTATCCGAATGTGCAGTTATTGCCGGTATCACACAGAATCCGACGGATTACGATCCGGTAACCCATCCGGATAACAACAAGTTACGTAGAGACAAAGTACTAAATAATATGCTGGAGCAGGGCTATATCAGTCAGGCTCAGTATGACGAAGCTATGGCAGATGATGTCTATGCACGTATTCAGACAACTGCTTCTTCTACACAGGGTGATAATGCTTACAGCTATTTTGTAGACGCTCTTGCACAACAGGTAATTCAGGATCTGAAAGACCAGCTGGGTTATACGGATACCCAGGCATATAACGCTGTTTACAGCGGAGGGCTCAGCATCTACTCCACACAGAATCAGGCAATGCAGCAGATCTGTGACGAAGAGGCTAACAGAGACTCTAACTATCCCGGATTAAAAGAATATGGACTTGATTATGCACTGACAGTTACGCGTGCAGACGGTTCCACACAGAATTACGGAAGTAACGATATCAAGTCTTATGTAAAAGCAACTTATGGAAAAGAACAGGGACTTCTCTATTCCAGTGAAGCTTCCGCCAGAGCAATGGTAGAAGAATGGAAATCAACAATTGCACAGGAAGGTGATACCTACGATGAACGTATCACGATCACCCCTCAGCCACAGTCTTCTATCACAATCATGGATCAGGCCACCGGTGAAATCAAAGCACTGGTCGGTGGACGTGGTGAAAAAGCTTCTAGTCTCGGACTGAACAGAGCTTACCAGGGTTCTAAAAGGCAGCCTGGTTCTACATTCAAGATCCTTGCAGCTTATGCACCAGCTCTGGATTCCTGTGATAAGACACTTGCAACTACAATTGATGATGAACCGTATACATTAAAGAGTGGTCAGGTTCTCAGAAATGCGGACAAACAGTATCGTGGAAGTACAACAATCCGCCAGGCCATCACAAATTCAATTAACGTTGTAGCAGTAAAATTGAGTGACGAGATTACACAGGAACTTGGATATGAATATTGCCAGAAGTTTGGAATCAGTACACTGGTAAAAAATAAGACAATCAACGGACAGGTATTTGATGACAGTAAGTCACAGACCCTCGCTCTTGGTGGTATTACTGAAGGTGTATACAACTATGAAATGTGTGCCGCTTATGCAGCTATTGCAAATGGTGGTGTTTATAACAAACCAACCTTATACAGCAAAGTTGTTGACCATGATGGTAATGTGCTTCTTGAGGGCAACGGAGATTCCCACACTGTAATCAAAGACAGTACAGCATATCTCCTTACAAGCGCCATGGAAGATGTTGTTAATGAAGGTACTGGTACAGCCTGCCAGCTTCCTAATATGCCGGTTGCAGGTAAGACAGGTACCACTACTTCTAATAAAGACTTATGGTTCTGTGGATTCACGCCATATTATACATGTTCTGTATGGGGTGGATATGACGACAACAAAGAGTGTAATTCCGATACAAGATTCCGTTTCCGTATCTGGGATAACATTATGACCCGTATCCATGCGAACCTGGAAACAAAGGATTTTGAAGTACCATCTTCCGTTGAAAAAGCAACCGTATGTACAATCAGCGGAAAACGTGCAGGCAGTGGATGCCCTTCTGTTACAGAATACTTCGCAAAAGATTCACTTTCTGATGATGTATGCTCAGGACATGGATATTCTTCAAGCAAGAGTAAATCAAAGAGCAAATCTTATGATAGCGATGCCGAGTCAGATGACAGCAGTTCAAGCAAGAACAGCAATTCTTCTAACAACAGCAATGATTCTGCTTCCGGAAACGACTCCTATAGCGGTTCTACCTCCGGAAGTACTGGTTCTGACGCATCAGGAGACGGATCCTACAACGGAGGATCTAACGGAAGTTCCAGCAGCGACAATGGCTCTTCCGGCGGCAGTGACAGCGGTTCTTCCGGCGGCAGTGACAATGGTTCTTCTGGAAGTTCAGAATAATCGATTATACAGTAAATAGTATCATTTTCTATAAAAATGCGGATTTTCATATATCCGCATTTTTATTTTTACCAACAAAGCCTTATAAACATACTTTGGCATCTGCAGAAGCCGGCACTGACAGCTTTCCCTGCATACTTAAGTATCAAAAAAAGGAGGGTCACACTGGTTGTTCACTGTAACTCTCCCTTTATTATTAGAAATATAGTTTCCTGTTTGTCTTCTTCTGTATCTTTCTTAAAGAATTAATTTTGCAGCTCCGCAGATACCCGCATCATTTCCAAGTGTTGCAAGAACGAATTCTGTATCTTTGTTTGCAAAGAATGCTCTTTCTTTAAAGTTCTTTTCTACATATTTCAGAAGAATTTCTCCGGCTTTTGATACTCCTCCACCGATTACAATTGCAGCAGGGTCTACGACCGCTGCCAGATTTGCCATCGCGTATCCGAGATATTTTCCAAATTCTTCTGCGATTTCTTCTGCTACTGCATCTCCTGCTTTTACTGCATCGAATACAGTCTTCGCACTGATCTCCTGTCCTCTTAATACAGATTCTTTATCATCTTTTGCCAGACGGATATTGGCAAGTCTTGTAATACCTGTTGCAGATGCATACTGCTCCAGACATCCTGTATTACCGCATCCGCAGTGATCCGTTTCTTCGTAATTAACACAGAGATGACCGATCTCTCCACCGGCACCATGTGCACCTACCAGAGGTTTTCCATCTACGATGATTCCACCACCAACACCTGTTCCAAGTGTCACCATGATGATATTCTTGCGTCCTTTTCCGGCTCCAAGCCACATCTCCCCAAGTGCTGCTACATTGGCGTCATTACCAATCTCTGCTTTCATGCCGGATAACTCTTCCATCTCGCGTTTTACTTCTTTGTATCCCCATCCCAGGTTTGCGGTATTCTGAACAACACCTTCTGCATCTACAGGAGCAGGAACACCTACACCGATTCCTTCCACCTGATCTTTTTCAATCTGCTTCTCAGCAAGTTTTTTCTTTAATGCATCTGCAATATCCGGAAGTACAGCCTCTCCCTGATTCTCTGTGCGGGTCTTGATCTCCCACTTATCAATAATCTCTCCCTCAGTCGTGAAAAGACCTAATTTCACAGTTGTTCCCCCGATATCTACACCAAAACAATATTTCATTTTCCTTTTATTCTCCTTTATTTCTTTGTTAAGTTCTGCTGTACACGCTTGTACAGTTCCTGTGCGGCATTGTATCCCATCTGTTTCTGTCTGTGGTTAACAGCAGCAGTCTCAACAATGATCGCAAGATTACGTCCCGGACGGATTGGAAGATGGTGGCAAACCACTTTATTTCCGAGAAATTCTGTATATTCTTCCTCAAGTCCCAGACGGTCATATTCTTTATTCTTATTCCACTCTTCCAGAGTGATGACAAGATCGATATTCTGTGTCTCTCTGACACTCAGTACACCAAACAATGCCTTTACATCCACGATACCGATACCACGCAGTTCGATAAAATGACGGGTGATATCAGGAGCCGTTCCAACCAGTGTTTCATCACTGACTCTTCTGATTTCTACGACATCATCACTGACAAGACGGTGTCCACGCTTGATCAGCTCAAGAGCTGCTTCACTCTTTCCAATTCCACTTTCACCCATGATCAGCACACCGACACCATATACGTCTACAAGTACACCGTGGATTGAAATACAAGGAGCAAGCTCTACATTCAGCCAGCGGATAATCTCTGCTGTAAACTCAGATGTCTTCTTCTCTGTCTGGAAGACCGGTATATTTGCCTTTTCTGCCATCTCAAGAAGCATTGCCTCCGGCGGAAGATTCCTGCAGAAGATCAGGCATGGGATCTTGTAAGAAAGCAGTGTCTCATATATCTGCTTTTTCTTTGCTTCATCCGTCATCTTTTCCAGGAATGTATATTCCACATATCCAATAATCTGTACACGTTCTGAATCAAAATGTTCGAAAAATCCGGTCAGCTGAAGAGCTGGTCTGTTAATATCCGGAATCTCAACTACTTTTTCGGAAAGATCTACATCCGGTGTAAGATTTTTGAGATTCATTTTTTCAACGAGTGTTTTTAACTTTACTTTATTCGCCATATCTTTTACCTCACACGTATTAAAAAATCTGATAAATCTATTATATCATATTCAGGCATTCTGGTGGAAAAATTTGTATACTTCATTGGCAGATTTTTCATTCATCGATGGTAATTCCTTTAATTCTTCTGCCGTTGCATTCCGAATCGCTTCTATATTTTCAAAATGGCGCATCAGATCTTTTCTCCTTGCCGGACCTACTCCCGGTATATCATCCAGAACCGAATGTACCTGTCCTTTGCTCCTTAACTGTCTGTGGAAGGTGATTGCAAACCGGTGTGCCTCATCCTGGATTCTTGTGATCAGCCGGAAGCATTCGGAATTCCTGTCTATTGGCAGTTCGACATTATTAAAATACAGTCCTCTCGTCCTGTGGTTGTCATCCTTTACCATTCCGCATACCGGAATCTGAAGATGCAGACGTTCCAGGACCTCCAGTGCAATATTCACCTGGCCTCTTCCACCATCCATTAATATCAGATCCGGAAATGCCTGAAAACCACCTGCCTCTTTTTCTTCCTGCTGTTCCCTTAATCCGTGCTCAAACCGCCTTGTCAGCACTTCATTCATGCTTGCATAATCATCCGGACCTTGTACGCTTTTGATCTTGAACTTTCGGTAATCATTTCTTTTCGGTCTTCCATGTTCGTATACTATCATCGAACCTACCGAATCAAATCCATTCGTATTAGAGATATCATAGGCTTCCATACGCACAATTTTCTTCAGCCCCAGTATCTTTTCCAGCTCCTTCACTGCTCCGATCGTTCTGCCTTCTTCCCTCTTCAGGCGTTCTTTGTCGTTCTTTAGAACCATCTGCGCATTTTTCTGCGCCAGCTCCACAAGCTTTTCCTTCGTCCCTTTTTTGGGAATCCGCAGACGAACTTTGTGTTCTCTTCTTGCTGTCAGCCATTCTTCAATAATCTCCTGGTCTTCTATCTCTTCCGGCAGCATCAGTTCTGCCGGGATATACGGCGTACCCGCATAAAACTGTTTGATAAAGCTTGATAAGATTTCCCCGGACGCTTCCTGTTCGTCTATTTTCAGATAAAAATGATCCCTTCCGATCAGACGTCCATTTCGGATAAAGAACACCTGTACCACAGCATCTTCTCCTTCCGACGCCATGGCAAGAATGTCCCTGTCGTCTCCTGCAGTGTCTGTAATTTTTTGTTTCTGTGCGATTTTCTGTACACTGGACAATAGCTCCCTGTACTCGATTGCTTTTTCAAATTCCAGATTGTCCGATGCTTCCTGCATCTTCTCCTCCAGTTCTTTCAGGATCGGATCATAATTCCCATTCAGGAACCTTACAACCTCGTCGATTGATTTTCTATACTCCTCCTGTGTCACATATCCCTGGCACGGCGCATCACACTGATGAATATGGTAATTCAGGCAGGGTCTTTCTTTTCCAATATCTTTTGGAAGTGACCGGTTGCAGCTTCGGATCTTATATAGCTTACGGATCAGTTCAATCGTATCTTTTACCGCTCCTGCACTTGTATATGGTCCAAAATACTTCGCCTTATCCTTTTTCATCTGCCTTGCCATCATAACTCTTGGAAATGCTTCCGCAACCGTTACTTTGATAAATGGATATGTCTTATCATCCATCAGCATGGTATTATATTTTGGTCTGTGCTCTTTGATCAGATTACATTCCAGCACCAGTGCCTCAAGCTCTGAATCCGTCACAATATATTCAAATCTGGAAATATGCGTTACCATCTGTTCAATCTTTGCGCCTTTATTCCTGCTGCTCTGAAAATACTGACGCACACGGTTTTTCAGACTAATTGCCTTTCCGACATAAATGATCGCATCTTTTTCATCATGCATCAGGTATACGCCTGGTTTTCCCGGCAATTTTTTCAATTCTTCCTGTATGTTAAAATTTTCCATATACTATCACCTATTTTTTTGGTTCTTTTACAACCAACAATGTATAATATCCGGCTGTCTCCGGAATTTCATCTATGTTTTCATATATATGTTCTTCCGGCATCCCACAGTTTTCTACCATCTTCACTTCTGCTTCTCTATGATTCCTGACAAGCTCTTCTTTTACTTCTCCTAACTTTGAAGCAGATTTCATCAACACCTTGGTTCCCGGGTATTCCAAAGCTTCCGTTATTGCATAACTGGACGGAATAATATGCAATTGTTCACAGCGGTCTGCCAGACTGTCTCCAAGTCTTGCCAAAGACGCACAAAACGAAGGGATTCCATTGATAATTTCCACATGATATCCTTTTTCTTTCACAATTCTATGAATATATATATATGTAGAATAAACAGTTGGATCCCCCAGTGTCAGATATGCCACATCTTTTCCTTTTTTCAATTCATTTATAATCTTTTCTGCCGCTTTTTTATAATTTTCTTCCAGTATCTGTCTGTCTTTTGTCATCGGTGTGTCAAGGTTCAGGCATTCTTTTTCTTCTATATGCTTTACCTTACCCGCTGCAATCTTATAACTGACTGCATGCTCTTTTCCCCTTGCCGGCACTGCAAGTACCTGACATCTTTCAATCGTCTCTACTGCCTTATATGTCATAAGATCCGGATCTCCCGGACCTACTCCTACTCCAAATAGTGTTCCTTCCATTCTCTTTCTCCTGAATTCTCTTACATCAAATCATTTTATTACTCTTCATAATCTGAAATTCATTATATAACATAAAAGCAAAAAAAGATACGGAATCCTCTTTTCATTGATTTTTCCGTATCTTTTCATAATTCATTCTCAATAACTGTGTCTTTTTATTGCGAAGTCTCTGCCTCAGCTATTAATCAATATCTGTCATCACTTCTACCGTTCCTGCATTTTCATCGCGATCGGATTCTTCTGTAGCAGCTTCATATTCTGCAGGTGCTTCATCTGTTACAGCTTCTTCTGTTACAGCTTCTTCTGTTACAGCTTCTTCTGGATGATTGATTCTGACCGGCCCTTCATCTGCAGATTTCATTACAAAACCTTCACCTTCCACCGGATTCATCCCGATTCTTATATTTTCTTTCTTCGGTGCATCCGGATCGATGCCTTCTACTTCATGGAAAATTTCCATAAATTCTTTTCCGGTGATCGTCTCTTTCTCAATCAGGAAAGCAGCAATCTTATCCAGCGCTACTCTGTGATCTCTTAAGAGCTGTTTTGCTTCTTCGTATGCATCTTTGAGCATCTTCATGACTTCTTCATCAATCTCTGATGCTGTCTGCTGTCCGCAGTTGCTTACCGGACGTCCATCCAGATAACGGTTCTGAATGGATTCCAGACCGATCAGTCCGAACTTCTCACTCATACCATACTGTGTGATCATCGCTCTTGCTACACTTGTTGCCTTTTCGATATCATTTGAAGCTCCTGTTGTGACAGTATCGAATACGACTTCCTCCGCCGCACGCCCTGCAAGCAGTCCGACTAACATAGCCTGAAGTTCCTTTTTCGTATTCAGATATTTCTCTTCTTCCGGAGTCTGCATAACATAACCAAGCGCTCCCATCGTACGTGGTACGATTGTAATCTTCTGCACCGGTTCTGCATCTTTCTGCAATGCACTGACCAATGCGTGTCCCACCTCATGATAAGAAACAATTCTTCTTTCTTCCTGACTCATGATGCGGTCTTTCTTCTCTTTACCAACCAGTACGACTTCCACTGCTTCAAACAGGTCTGACTGGCTGACTGCGTTTCTTCCATGTTTTACTGCATTAATTGCAGCTTCATTGATCATATTGGCAAGATCAGAACCAACGGCTCCTGATGTTGCAAGTGCAATCTCTTCCAGATTAACCGTCTCATCTATTTTCACATCTTTGGAATGTACCTTCAGGACATCTACTCTTCCCTTCAGGTCCGGTTTTTCAACTACAATACGTCTGTCAAAACGTCCCGGTCTTAATAATGCAGGGTCAAGGATCTCTGGTCTATTGGTAGCTGCCAGAAGAACCAGTCCCTTGTTGCTTTCAAAACCATCCATCTCGGCAAGCAGCTGATTCAGTGTCTGTTCACGCTCATCATTGCCGCCCATCTGATTGTCACGACTCTTACCGATCGCATCAATCTCGTCAATGAAGATAATACATGGTGCCATCTGCTGTGCCTGCTTGAACAGGTCTCGTACTCTGGACGCTCCGACACCGACATACATTTCCACAAATGCGGAACCACTCAGTGAGAAGAATGGTACCTTTGCTTCACCCGCTACTGCTTTGGCAAGAAGAGTCTTACCAGTTCCCGGAGGTCCTACCAGAAGTGCACCCTTTGGAAGCTTTGCACCTACACTGGTATATTTTCCCGGATTATGAAGGAAATCTACGACTTCCTGTAAAGATTCTTTTGCTTCATCCTGTCCGGCTACATCCTTGAATGTGACACCGGTCTGCTTTTCTACGTACATCTTGGCATTGCTCTTTCCAATGCCCATCATACCGCCGCCTTTTGACATTCTCTTGGTCATCCAGATGATCATTCCTACAAAGAATGCAATTGGCAGGAATGTAAGGATGACATTCATCGCCATTGCAGATGTTGTATCCGGAATCTTCTGATTGAATTCCACACCCGCTTCTTCCAGACGTTCTGTCAGCTTGTCATCGTTCACAACACCGGTATAATATTCCTGTACGACTCCACTGGTTTCATCCTTCTTCGTCGTGATCATGATCTTATCACTCTGGATCTCTACTCTTTTAACCTTGCCGTCATCTACCATCTTTAAAAATTTATTATAGGTAATCTCTTTTGCAGAGGTCATTCCCTGGAATTGAAACAGAGCCATAACCAGAATCGAGGTAATCACCGTTACCAGTATAATAAACGAAATACTTTGCTTATTATTCTTGTTATTTTTGTTGTTTTGGTTATCCATTTTAATCCTCCTGTATAACTAAATATTATAAAGACCACCTTGTTAGAAATCAATAAAAACATTATGAAAAGATTGTAAACTTCCTCTGTATTGTAGTATACTTGGAATGAAAATGCTTATGCTGCATATAGCACATTTTCTTTTCTATTTTTACTTATAATAAATATCAAAATTACAAACAGAGGGAATAAACACATGAAAATTGGATTTGACAACGCAAAATATCTGAAGATGCAGTCCGAACATATCCGTGAACGCATCGGTCAATTTGACAACAAACTTTATCTGGAATTTGGTGGCAAGCTTTTCGATGATTTCCATGCTTCCAGAGTTCTTCCGGGATTTCAGCCGGACAGTAAACTGCGCATGTTAAGAGAACTGTCTGACCAGGCAGAGATCGTTATCGTTATCAGCGCCGAAGACATTGAAAAGAACAAGATCCGCGGAGACCTTGGCATCACTTATGATTCTGACGTGATCCGCCTGATGCAGATTTATCAGGGCCTTGGACTCTATGTAGGAAGTGTAGTAATCACCAAATACAACGCTCAGGAAAGTGCCGAATTATTTAAAAAACGTCTAGAAAACCTCGGTATCAAAGTTTATCGTCATTACCTGATCCCAGGCTATCCGACCAATGTTCCATTTATCGTCAGTGACGATGGTTATGGAAAGAATGACTATATCGAGACAAGCCGTCCACTGGTCGTTGTAACTGCACCAGGACCTGGTAGTGGAAAAATGGCTGTCTGCTTATCCCAGTTATATCATGAACACAAACGCGGCATCAAAGCCGGATATGCCAAATTTGAGACATTTCCAATCTGGAATATCCCATTAAAACATCCAGTCAATCTGGCATATGAAGCTGCTACAGCCGATTTAAATGACATCAACATGATCGACCCGTTCCACCTTGAAGCATACGGCGAGACAACGATCAACTACAACCGTGACGTCGAGATCTTCCCGGTATTAAATGCCATGTTCCAGCGCATTTACGGAGAAAGCCCGTACAAGTCACCAACCGATATGGGTGTTAATATGGCCGGAAACTGTATCTGCGATGATGAAGCATGCAAGGAAGCCTCCCGTCAGGAAATCATCCGCCGTTACTATGCCTCCCGCAGAAGACTCCTTCTTGGAGCGTGCTCTGAAGATGAGACCTATAAGATCGAGATGCTGATGAATCAGGCTGGTATCACCGTTCACGACAGACCAGTCGTTGATGCTGCTTTGAATAAAGCCAGCGAAACTGGTGCTCCTGCTGCTGCTTTAGAGCTTCCTGACGGCAAAATTGTTACTGGAAAAACTTCTGATCTTCTGGGTGCTTGCTCTGCTCTTATTTTAAACGCACTTAAGGAACTTGCAGGGATTGATCACTGTGTGAAGATCATCTCTCCACAGGCGATCGAACCGATCCAGAGCTTAAAGACGCAGTATCTCGGAAGCCGTAACCCTCGTCTTCATACAGATGAAGTACTGATTGCCCTTTCCGTCAGTGCCGCAACGAATGAAGATGCAAGACTTGCCATGGAGCAGCTTCCAAAATTAAAAGGATGCCAGGCCCATGTATCGGTTATGACCGGCTCCGTAGATATCAAACAATTCAAACGTCTGTCCATCCAGGCAACTTTTGAAGCAAAGTATGAAAAAAACTCTGTATTTCGTTAAGTTATGTTTGTGTATGTCCGTCAACGCCCATTTAGCCTATAAAATCAAGGTTTCCAATGATTTTAGAGTTTATTATCATCCGTCATTATTTGCCTAAAAGTGGGTATAAAGTGGGCTTGATTCGGCTACGTTAAGTATGAAAAAGAGGTGGCAAGAAACCACCTCTTTATTAAAACACATTTGCTATTTTCTGCATCTCTTCCGCTTTGGTATCCGGCAACACATGGCTATATAAATCCATTGTCATTGCAAGTGAACTATGTCCCATAATCGTTTTTAGCACCTGCGGTTGCATCCCTGCTTCTATTGCTCTAGTTGCAAAGGTATGCCGGAACACGTGACTTGTGATTCTTGGAAAGTCTTTTCCATCCTTATGAATTCGCCTTATTACTCTATCAATTTCAGCCTGTAATAGATGCGTATTTAACGGGCTCCCATCTTCTGTGCAAAATAAATACCTATCAATTTTTTCAACCTTAAACCCCCAGTAATTCTTTTGACTTTCCAGTAATTTCAATACGTCCGCAGTCAATGGGATGTCTCTAAGTGATGTTTTAGTCTTTGGAGCATCGTCAATAAAACCAACCCCGTTAATATACTGCAAAGTTCTTGTCACATGAATTACATTCTGCTTTTTATCAATATCACTCCACCGTAAGTCCCTAGCTTCTCCCGATCTCATTCCAGTTCTAAGCATTACAGCAAACAAATTATATAAAAAGCTCTCTTTGGCATATTCCATAAATAATTCCTGCTCTTCTCTTGTCATTGCAGTTCGTCCCCTTGTATCTCCTGCCTTTCTTGGTAAACTGGTTGCGTCAAATGGATTTCTTGCTATTAATTCATCTTTTACCGCCTGTTTAAGGCAACTACTCATAAAAGCCTTTACAACCTTAATTGTTGATAATTTGCGCCCTTTCTTCGTCAAATCGTTATAAAATGCCTGGATATCTGCACCCTTGATTTTATCAATCTTTACATCGCCAAAGCGTTCTTTGACACATGAATTATAATAGTTCTTGTATGTCTGTATTGTCCCTATTTTTACAGAATTTTCTTTATAATTCTTAATCCAGAAATTAAACCATTCATCAAAAGTATAGGTTGCAGGCTTGATATATGTTCCATGTGTAAGCTGATATTTTAAATCAACTCTTTTCTTCTTTGCTTCGGTAATCGTTGAAGCATATTCATAATACGTCTTGCCATCATGTTTTACTCTGACTTCATATGAGTTTTCACTCTTTTTTCTTATGCCTGTAGGTAATTTCTTACCGTTTTTATCTGCTGCCATCGTTCATCATCTTCCTTGCTATCTCAATTTACTTTTCAGTTTTCTTGCTTCCGCTTTAGCCGCTTTCATTCCCTGCGCATAGCCTAGCACAAATGATGCTGACGCTATACTATATGGATGTACGTATTTTTCCATAACTTTCATTAAATCCTGCGGATATACGTCATATCTATTCACTATATGCCCTCTTGTTTTCTCAATTGTCTTTAATACATCTAATTTAGCCATTGTTATTCTCCTTTTCCCCTTTATAAATCTACATTTTCACATATTTTCTGAGCCTGCTCACAATACATTTTTGCTGTACGAACAAACCGCATAACCCTGTCATGCTCATAAAGTGTTTTATATGACTGTTTTCCTATCTTGTTGTTCCAATCACCCTTTGCATATTTTCCAAGTCCATGTAATTCAATTCAAAGTCAGTGTCATAATCGTTTAGAACCTCATTTAATGCTGTTCCAAGCTCTTCAAGCTTTACTGATACATCAAAAAAGTGTCATTTTTGAATCTTCTAAGTCTTTTTCTAAATTTTTTACATCTTCCATTGTGTATCATCCTTTCTTTTGTATTTATTTGTATTCGTTTGTATTCATTCTAACATCATTATATTGTGATGTCAATATGAATACTATTGTATTCATATTACTTTCATGTTAAAATCAACTCGAAAGGGGCTGATCTAGTGGGAAAAACAATTCCAACAACTGTAAGAATCCCAGAAGCGTTGAAAAGCGATCTGGAACAAATCGCAGAACGTGAAAGCAGAAGTTTAAATAATCTAATCAATATCATTTTGCAATCTTATGTCAACGAAAATAAGAAAAAATGATAGTATTAAAGGCAGGGTTTATAATTTCCCTGCCTTTTTACTGTCCTATTTTCAATTCTGCGTCAATAACTACGCTCCTAGGTGGCTAGTTTTCGATTTTATCTTGCTCAGTGCTAAATTGTTCGTCTTTCGGTCTATGTCCCATTCTATAGCCGTATAGGGGGCAAGTTTTCAGAACGCATTCCCGAACCTCTAGCCGTTGCCCGGCACAACATTCCAGACATTTCAAGCGAATCGCTTTCATTGGTGTTATCTTAGCCATTATTCATACTCCTCCGAACAAAGTAACGCTTCCATCGTATAGATCAGTTCAACGCTTTTACCATCCTTTGTCTTAAAAATAATTTCTGTTGCATCTTCTCCGTCAAACTTGATATTTTCCATAGAGGTGACTGCTGCCCCCTGCAAATGAGAAATTGCATCTACGCAGTCAACCTCATGCATAAAGATATGCCCTTTCGCACGTTCTGCTTTTATTTCTCCTGGAAGTTCTGTCGCTGATCCATCAATAATTTTTTGAATCTCTGTCACTCCATCCAATGCCTTGCACAAAGAATCTGAAATTTCAGATGTCAAATCATTGATTTTATCAACATTTTCTTGATCTGTTACTGCTCCAACTGCAAAAATATTACCTGTTACAATCTGATAATTTGCAAATTCCAAAGAATTCATAATATTCTTGATTGCTGCTTCTGTCTCATTCATTTCAAAATAACATTTATCACTCATATTATTACCTCTTTCTTTAAATGATTTCTTTAATTTTCTTTCTCATTCTCAGCTTTTTTAATGCTTGCTGTTGCAATTGCCGGACTTGCTTTTCTGTATCTCCTGTATGTTCTGCAATTTGTGATACTGTCTGTCCATCCAAATAAAATAATTTGACAATTTCGCTTTCGGCAGGCAGCAGGATATCATTAAGCAGTTCCCAAAATTGAGTTATTGACAGCTTTTTAACCGTATTTTCTTCCAGATTGTTCACACCAGGCAATAAATCCGCAAGTGTACTTTCTCCATCTTCATCAATGGGAACATCCAAGGAAGTAACTTTTAAATCTTTCAACACATCCAGTTCACGCAAACAGTCACCAGATATATAAAATTCATGCATTACAAGACCGTTATCCGGCATATGTCCGTACTTCTTTTCATAATCCTCACGAAATTTCTTGATTTTAATTATCATTTGTAATTGATATCCCGGCACGAATGCAAGCTGTGTTGTCACCCGGTACAGATGCCATTTAATGCAATTAAATAAATATGTCTTAAAACTTGATTCTGCATCAAAACTATATCGCTTTACGGCTAGTTTTAAGGCTATGAAGCATTCTTGCATTAAATCATCTGTTTCCAAAACATTAGAATAATTAGCCCTGTTACGGCATAGTTTTTTGAACAACGGCATATACTGTTCATATAAGGCGAGCAGAGCGGACTTGTCGCCCTGCTTTGCCTTTTCTATCAATTCACGCTCTTTCAACTCTCTCGACATTCTCACATCGTTGTACATTCTCTGTATTTCCGGCACTTGCAATTCTTTGCACTTGCAATTCTTCATCTTGTTCATTCTCTTTGCTACTATTCATCTTTTTCTGTCTCATAAAAGCCTGTATCTACCCTCGGAGCTTCTTGACCGAATCCCTCTAAAAATTCACCGTTTTCATCACAATTTTCAGCTTTTTTCTTTCTGTTTTTAACAATGTCACGCTCAACTGCCTCGTCTATTGTCTCTGGAATTGTTTCAATTGTGTAGTTCTCCGGCCGGATCCAGATAGAGTCTAAACGACGGTTTACAAAATCATCAACTTCATTGTCTGGAAGTCTAACCCAATTCTTATAATCCTCATCATCTGCGGATTTTCCAAAGATTTCATTCATGGCATGGAAGTCCTTGATTTTCTGTTCCGGCGAACGATAACAATTCATTTCAAAACCGTTCTTTGTTGCATAATCAGAAATCAACCGAAGATCAGCTTGACCATTTTCCGCATTTTTTGCAAGATAAAGAAGTTCATTTGCACTATAATTAATTCCAGAATTAAGAGCCTGCACAAGAGCTTTAGACAATCCAACGCCCTGTAAATCAGCAAAATCATACGCCCAATCTGAAAATTCTTTTTCCAATTCATCCATTTTAATTTTCATCCCGGCACGTTTTGCGCCAATATCTTCCTGCATTTTCATAGTATCTCGTGTTTTTGCTTCTTGTGAAATATCACGGTTAGCATTTGTTTCAGCAATTAAGGCTTTTAACTGTCTTTCTCCCGTAATGTATTTGTTGTAAAGTTTCTTAGATTCATTTAAAAAGTCGCTTTCGCATGTAAATTTTGCCATAATTTTAAAATTCCTTTCTTTCAATCGCCCTAACTTGGACGATTCCTTTTTTATTTTTTCTTTGCTTGTGCACCTCAGGTTGTGTACCGGGGGGACTCTCTCTCTAGACCCCCGCCCCGCCTTAGATACTCTTGAAATAAACTACTTATTTAGTTATTCATTGCCTACAAGTGCCTGTTTTATGGGATTTCCCATACTTCCAACGATTCAAATCGCACTATTTTACCCACTTTGGTATCTGAAAACATTGTTTTCTTTGTATACAACATACACTTTTATACCATTAATCAAGCCTTGCAGATTCAATACATTTTTTATTACTCCTAACGAGTGTGGTTTAGCTTACCATTTTTTACACTATATCGGACGTGCCATGTTCAATCTCTTTTTTATGTATTTCAGACGGCATAGACTCAACACACACATTTTTTCATCGTCTTGCAGTCTCAATAGGCTACTCTTTTTTTACCGTGATGGGGTGTGTCTACAAGTCACCTATTCTTTTACCGTCTCGAACTATCTCACTGTGTTATTATTCCAGTAGATTAAATACTACACTTTAATACTCTTTACTCTACTCTTATAATACTTATACTTATTCTTTAGAATGTTTCTGTACATTCTTTGGTGATCTCTTCCCGGTGATTCCATGCAATTCCATATGGCACTTAGCACATACACATATTAAGTCATCTGCTGTCTCATGACCTACATTGTCATAGCTTAAATGATGCACTTGTAATACTCCCCGTTTCCAAGGGCGATAACCACATCGTTCACACCGACCGCCGGAACGCTTTAGAACTTCAAATCTCAGCTTTTTCCAGTGTTCTGTCTGTAAATATCGTTTATATGTAGACTTGTCCATTATTGCCATTCGTCCTTTCTAAGTTCGCTTGCTGGCTTATACCTGCAACCAGTCCCTTGATGGTTAGATTCATTTGCTTTGCGTTCTGCTTCCTGTATTTTTTCTACCCATCCATCATGCTCACGTAATACTCCGTAATCAATTCCACCTTCACTAATTGCTCCGGCATCTTCCAAAACACGTATAAAATCTGATTCCAGAAAATCAAATTTTGTTTTTTCTCTTGATTCTTCTGGATTAGATTCATCTTTTCTATCAATCCATGTATCAAGAAGTGCTTTCCAGTCAGCAATAGGGGTACCGTGCTTATTTTTCCAACCTAGAGCAGCATAATAATTGATAAACTCTTTAGCTGTAAAAGATTTCACATTTCTATCAGCTAAATATCTTTCCACCTCACACTCTTGCGGAGCAACAAACTTTTCTTTGTAATTTTCTTTTGGTGTATGTTTCTTATCTTTCTCTAGTTCTAGCTCTATATCTTTCTCTATCTCTTCTCTATCTCTATATATCGTCACATCGTTGCTATATATATCGTCACATTGTGTCACATTGTGCGAGCATTGTTCACTATGCTCCCGTTCCTTAGCTCTTTTCTGTCTCATTCGTTCTGCTGATGCCGTTTCTGAGCCTATAGAATCTTTGACCTCTGACAAAGAATATTCACTAGAGGAAACCTCTTCTACAAGTCCATATTTAACTAAAAATTCCAATGTTGTTTCTACATCTTCTGGCTCTTCATCAATTGTTAATGCAATTTCTTCAGCAAAAGTTTCTTCCAACCCTTGAAAAGCTATTTTCCCACTGGTTGAAACGCTAAGTAATTGCATTTTTAAGTAAACAATCAATAATGTTTCACCCTTTGGAAGTTTGCGAAGCTTCTTCATTCTCGCTTGGGTAAAGAAATCATTTTTTAATTTTAACCAGTAATATCTTTTTGCCACTTCTTACTCGCTTTCCGCTATTCAACTTTACAATTCTTTTCAATATATTCGAGCAAAATATCTTTTCTTACTCTGTAATTTCTACCTATCTTTCTTACTGCGCCAGCATCTGCTGCCAATTCTCTCACTTTAGTTTTTCCTAATGATGTAACTTCACACGCCTGCTGAATCGTTAAAAGTTCTGCTTTCTGTTCACGTTTTGTTGATAAATTCATTTCTTTTCACCTCTAATCGACTTTTTATATTGAAACTAGTTTCTGTCTATATCCTATAGTATCTTGACGAAGATAGCAAGACAGTTTATAATAATATTATCGACAGTCTATAATTAACTTTTTTCAATATTGCAAAAGTCAAAAGGAGAACTTAGATGTACAGTATTAAAAATTTACACATTGCTTTATCATTAAGGGAGCAAGATTACTCTATTGGAATTACCTCTAAAGATACTTTTTTTCTAGGTGATGTTATCGCAACAAATGTTAATTACGGAGAATTTATAAGAGATTTTCTCAACATTGACCTTTCTAATATAATGGGCGTAATAAATCCAATTGTTACAACTCCAAATTTAATAGATGAATATTTAGATTCTTGTTTTTCTGATTTATTTGGAAATGATAACGAAATACTCATTGCACTTATTTTGAATACATACCACTCTATGTTATTGGAATTACTTCAAGACAATTCGACAGAAATAATCAATAATGTAAAATTATTTTTTCACTCGCTTTGCATATTTCAACTTGAACTTATAAAGTGCGTAGAGACATTCAAAATAACCCCTAGAATAAAAACAGTTTTTTCTCAGATTCAAAATATAAATGCGTATTTAAATTTTGATCAACCCGATTCATTTGACTTTGTTTATCAAATCAACGACATATATACTTTACTTGCTATTGATTTTAAAAAAGTACTAGAAAAATCTATACTAATAAAAAAATGTGCTAATTGTGGGAAATACTTTATCCCCTCTAATCGCTCAGATGAAATTTATTGTGATAATATTTTCCGATTGGGAAAGACATGCAAGCAAGTGGGATATGAAGAAAAAGAAAAAAAAGACCCTTTTAAGGTACTTTATACCAAAGCTCGTAAAACTCAACATGCTAGGATTCGTTATAATATAAAAAACAAGCCCAACTATAAAGAAGATCACTATATTCCGTGGAGAATGTCCGCCGAAAAAGCTAGAGATCATTTTAAATCACTAAATGACATAGATGGTTTTAAACAATGGATTGAAGACAATAAAGATTCTTTTTAAAATCTTGTAATCTTATTATTTTTCTGTTATCCTATCATTGTTGATTTCAAGCGTAAGAAATCAACAAATAAAAACTTTTTGTAATCAGCAAAAGTCCCCGGGATTTCCTTTCTTCCAGGGGACTTTTTCACGTGAATTTTCAAAGTGGTCTTAAAGTGGTCTTTACTATCCTTACATCATCTATTCAATTTTAACAACCATGATTTTTCCTTTAAAATTAAGGCTTTTTTATCACTCTCATAAAATCGTAGGTGTTTTTTGACATAATAGAAAAAAACTCTGTATTTTTTAATGGAAAGGGTGTATAATCTTTAAGTATTTTTTTTGAACACTTTATAAACAGTAACAACATTTTTGACTTAAGGAGGAAGTTATGGCAGTAAAATACGTATTCGT
>NZ_CAKRAH010000031.1 GCF_934294775.1 uncultured Dorea sp. | reverse complement strand
ATGCAGAAGGAACTGGAAGAAAAGAAGAAGGAGCTGGGAAAATTAGATGAGCAGTTGAATCAGCAGAGTGAGCAGTTAAGTCAAAAAGACGAACAAATAAAAAAACTGCAAGAAGAACTCCGGAATTTGAAAAATAATTAAAACATGACAAAGGCCCTCTTTCAGGTATGAAATAAAATCTGAAAGAGGGATATTTTTTGTCACCATTCACTCATTTTTTTGTACGTTTGTCTCTTTCCTTTTGTACAATCTTGTTTTTCTGACACATATTTGTTAGATTGAGAGAGCAAAGTATGATAAAGCAATGGGGAAAGACATATGGAAGTTCAATTGATAGAAAGTGAAGAATTATTAGATACAGTGGAACCTTTTGAAATCACACATCTGTTATGGGGAACGGATCAGATTCCAAAAACATATGGATACATTGGATTTGCAAAAGGAGAAGGATTTTATCTCAAACTGGTATGTCTGGAGAAGAATCCTCTCCGGATTTATAAGAAGAATCAAGATCCGGTTTATAAAGACAGTGCGGTAGAGGCCTTTCTTAAATTTTATTCAAAGGATAAATCAAAGCAGGAGGTCTATCTGAATTTTGAGATGAATGCGAATGGCGCAATTCTGGCAGCCTATGGGAAGAATAAAACAGAGCGGATGCCACTTAAGCCGGAAGCAGTTCAGAAACTGCAATGTAAGGCAGAAGTAAAAGAAGATCAGTGGAATGTAAGCCTGATGATTCCGATTGAAATATTGGAAGATATATATGGAGACCTGGAGCTGAAAGAAGGTACAAAATTTACCTGTAATTTCTATAAAATATGCGAAACAGTAGAAAATGAGCATTATGCATCATACAAATATGTAGAGAGTAAGAACCCGAATTTTCATCTGCCGGAATATTTTGCAGAGGCAGTTATTACGACTAAAAATAAAAAGAATAAATAAAAACAAAATCAAAAGATTAGTGGGAGGTTAAACATTATGAAAATTTACAAAGCAAAAGATTATAAAGATATGAGCAGAAAAGCAGCAAATATCATATCTGCACAGGTAATTATGAAACCAAACTGTGTATTAGGACTGGCAACAGGATCTACACCAATCGGAACTTATGATCAGCTGGTAGAATGGTATAATAAAGGAGATCTGGATTTCTCTGAGGTAACGACAGTGAATCTGGACGAGTATAAAGGACTGCCACGTACAAATGATCAGAGCTATTATTATTTCATGCACCAGCATCTGTTCGACCGTGTTAATATTAACCCAGAACAGACAAATGTACCAAATGGTATGGAACCAGATGCAGAAAAAGAGTGTGCAAGATATGAAGAACTGATTCATTCTGTTGGAGGCGTAGACCTTCAGCTGCTTGGACTTGGACATAATGGACATATAGGATTTAACGAGCCAGGAGCAGCATTTGAAAAAGAAACACATTGCGTAGATCTGACAGAAAGCACAATTGAGGCAAATAAGAGATTTTTCGAATCAGCGGATGATGTTCCGAAACAGGCTTACACTATGGGAATTAAGACGATCATGCAGGCAAAGAAAATCCTGATCGTAGTGAACGGAGAGGCAAAAGCAGATATCGTGGAGCGTGCATTCTTTGGACCGGTTACACCGGAAGTTCCGGCATCTATTCTGCAGATGCATAATGATGTGACACTGGTTGGAGATGAGGCAGCACTTTCGAAGGTTATGGAATTACATGTGGAAGAGTGTGGTCGATAAGAGATAAAACGTAGATAAAATAATACAAATAGTCATTAAGGACAGTCATTTTTTGGCGGTCCTTTTTTGTTGGATAAAATAATGATAAAAATAAGATAATATAGGGAAATATAGGGACAAAGATAAAACGCGTAATGATATAATAATTATGCTGTTTTTGTAAAAATATATTGCATTATAGAAAATGCAATTCGTATTAATAAATAAAAGTAATAAGTGTGAGCGTGTATTGTTAAAAATATAATTTGCTGAAATTGTGCATAATGCACAAAGAAAAAAGATGGTGACAAAGCTTGAAATAAAATAAAATGCAGATAATGCAAAAATACGGGCTAATAAGATAAAGAAATTTGTGCAAATGTATGATAGAGTATGAACTATCAGATAGCTGTACGAAAATACAGAAAACAGGAGGAAAATATTATGAGAAAGAAAATTGTAAGCGCACTCTTATGTGTGACAATGGCAGCTTCACTGGTTGTTGGATGCGGTGGAAAATCTGGTTCAGACAGCAGCGGAAGCAACAAGGGTGGAGACAAACTTGTATACTGGGCTATGTGGAGCGAGGATGAACCACAGGCAAAAGTAATCAAAGAAGCAATTGCAAAATACGAAGAAGACACAGGCGTTAAAGTTGATGTACAGTTCAAAGGACGTACAGGACAGAGAGAAGGACTTGAGCCTGCATTAAGCGCAAAACAGCAGATTGACCTGTTTGACGAAGATGTTAACCGTGTAAATGGAAGCTGGGGAAAATATTTATTAGACCTGGAAGACCTGGCAAAAGATTATGAATCTGAGCATGGTAATGAAACATTGTTCAAGATTGCACGTAATGCATATGGACAGACACATGATGGTGACGATACATTACATAGTATTCCTTATCAGCCATCTATCTTCGGATTCTTCTATAACAAGACATTATTTGCAAAAGCAGGTATTGAATCTACACCAACTACATGGGATGAGTTAGATGCAGCTTGTGCGAAACTGAAAGATGCAGGTATCACACCGATCACAGCAGATGATGCTTATCTGACATCATTTATCGGATATCATCTTGCAAGATACATGGGACAGGATGGAGTAAAATCTCTGGTAACAGGAGAGGAATGCAACGGAGAATCTGTAACATGGGATGATGCAAAAGTAAAAGCGGCAGCAGAAAGTTTTGCAGATTTTGCTAAGAAAGGTTACTTCTCAGAAAATATCGCAACAAACAAATATCCAGCAGGACAGAATCAGGAATTCGCTCCTGGTGATGCAGCAATCGTTATCTGCGGATCATGGCTTCCAAACGAAGCAAAAGATTCTGTAGCAGACGATCTTGAATGGGGATATTTCAATTATCCATCAGTTCCGGACGGAAAAGATGATAACACAGCTAACAACATTGCAAACCAGGTACTTGCAATTAACAAAGATTCCAAGATGGCTGATGAAGCGTTTGAACTTATCGAATACATCACAACAGGTGAATTTGATAAGAAGATGACCGAAGATGCTCTTTGCATTCCGACAGACAAAGCAAATGCAGATGCATGGCCGACAGAACTTTCAGGAGTAAAAGAAGCATTTGATGCAACAACAACTTATTATGACTGGGCAGCAGGCGTTGAAAGCAATAATGATATCACACCTGTACTTCAGGAAAATACACAGAAACTTGCTTCAGGAAAACTTGATGCAGCAGGCTTTATCAAAGCAATGAAAGAAGCAGCAGGTCAGTAAAATTAGACAGTAATAATAAAGACTAGATAGTGATCAATATGGTGGCAGGGCGGTTACTACGCGGCCACCATATTTTAGTAGAAGGAGGCATATACGTGAAGAAGAATAGAAAAATGATCGTCGGTTTCCTTGCGCCGGCAGTAATTATCTTCCTCATAGTATTCCTGTATCCGATTATCAGAACCATCATGATGAGTTTATATAAGATCGAGTCAGTAACGGATACAATGGAATGGTGGACATTTGTTGGACTGGGCAACTATCAGAAGTTGTTCACGACAGCGATCTTTAAAACGGCAATGATGAACATATTGAAAATCTGGGCACTGGGAGGAATTATTGTCTTATCTGTGTCTTTGTTATTCGGAGTCATTCTGACTAGTGGAATCCGCGGAAAGAAATTTTTCCGCGCAATTATCTATCTTCCGAATATCGTCAGTGCGGTAGCACTTGCAACCATGTGGCTGCAGTATGTATACAGTTCTAAATTCGGATTATTAAAAGGAATCCTGGATTCTCTGGGATTGCATAAACTTGCAAAAACTCCATGGCTGGATTCAGATCACAAATTCTGGGCGTTACTTTTTGCATATTGCTTTGGAATGATAGGATATCATATGCTGATCTGGATGAGTGGAATCGAAAGAATCAGCCCGGATCTGTTCGAGGCTGCAACGATTGATGGCGCAAACAAACCTCAGCAGTTCCGGTATATGACAATGCCTCTTTTAAAAGGCGTATTTAAAACAAACATTACCATGTGGACAGTAAGTACGGCAGCATTCTTTGTATGGTCGCAGTTATTCTCGACAGTTACAGCGGACAAAGCAACGATTGTGCCGGTGCAGTACATGTACATGCATACGTTTGGAGCGGGAAATGCGGTAACAGAGCGAAATGCAGGATATGGAGCGGCAATTGGTATTATCCTGTGTATGTGCGTAGTAATCGTATTCTCAATCTGTAACAGACTGATTAAAGATGATGACCTTGAATTTTAGAAAGGAGGAGCAGTTATGGCAAGAGAAAAAGAAAAGAAAGTAAAACAGAAAATTAACTGGAAAAAAGAAATGAAACTGGCTCCTGGATACATTGTGATCATCTTGTGGGTTATCTTTACATTTATGCTGCTGGGCTGGATTCTTGCGGCAAGTTTTTCAACAACAACGGATATTTTTGCCGGTAAAGCATTAAAGTTTCCGACAGGACTGCATTTTGAAAATTATATGCAGGCATGGGGATCTGGTGGTGTGGCAACATTCTTCATGAATTCAATGCTCTATTCACTGGTGTCATGTTTCCTTTTAATCCTGATCTGCGCACCGGCGGCATATGTGCTGGCGAGATTTACATTCCTTGGAAATAAAGTGATTCAGACAAGCTTTGTATCGGCAATGGGAATTCCGATCACGATGATTGTACTTCCGCTGTTTAGCGTTGTTGCCAATCTGGGAATACTGAACAGTGTATTTGCAAGTAAGGTGACGCTGATCTTCCTGTATATCGGAATCAATATTCCTTATACAACGATCTTCCTGCTGACATTCTTCTCAAACCTGTCACGTACATATGAAGAAGCCGCAGCAATTGATGGATGTCCGCCGACGAAGACATTCTGGGTGATTATGTTCCCGATGGCTCAGTCCGGAATTGTTACAGTTACAATCTTTAACTTTATCAATATCTGGAACGAATACTTCCTGTCATTGATATTTGCTAACAACGATACATTACGACCGGTAGCAGTTGGACTGTATGGAATGCTTCAGTCTATGCAGTATACAGGAAACTGGGCCGGAATGTTTGCAGCGGTTGTTATCGTATTCCTTCCGACATTTATTCTGTATCTGTTCTTGTCAGAGAAGATTATTGGTGGAGTAACCGGAGGAATCAAGGGGTAAAAGGAAAAGTATGATGTCAGAACTGCGATTTGAAATGAAAAATATGCTGGCGGCTGATCTGGGAGAAGAATCCTGTGTTCCGGATTTGCTGGGAGAGAGGATATTGCAAAATTCTCTGAAATTCTATCTGGATGAGACGGATGAAATATATGAAGGATATGGAAGACTCATAGATGTATATCCGTACCGTCAGTGCAATAATTATACAAGAAAATTAAAGGAAAAGCAGATCCGTACGGCAGTGTTGGAAAATGACAGATTGAAGGCCGTATTTCTTCCGGATTATGGAGGAAGATTATGGGAACTCTGGGATAAGAAAGAGAACAGAAATCTGCTCTACACAAATGATGTGCTGCAGTTCAGTAATCTGGCGGTACGAAATGCATGGTTTTCGGGAGGTGTAGAATGGAATCTTGGAATCATTGGGCATCATCCGTTTACTACAGAACCATTATATGTGGCAAGAACACAGACGGAACAGGGAGAACCAGTGCTTCGTATGTATGAATATGAAAGAATCCGTGGTGTTACATGGCAGATGGATTTCTGGCTGGATGAAGAGTGTTCACACTTGAAGTGCAGGATGAGGATTGTAAATGAAAGTACAGAAGTGATTCCGATGTATTGGTGGAGTAATATGGCGGTACCGGAGTATGAGCGTGGACATATCACTGTTCCGGCTTCGGAAGCATATGCGGGAACCGGGGTAGAATGCCGTAAAGTATCTATACCGATGGTGGATGGTGTGGATATCTCGGATTACCAGAAAATCCCACGGAGCATAGACTATTTCTTTAATATTCCGGAAGATGCACCGAAATATATTGTGAATGTGGATCAAGACGGTAAAGGACTTCTGCAATTTTCAACAAAGCGATTGAAGGGACGGAAACTATTTTCCTGGGGGAAAAATACTGCATCGGATCACTGGCAGGAGTTTCTGACAAAAGGCGCAGGACGCTATGTGGAGATCCAGGCAGGACTTGGAAAGACACAATATGGATGTATACCAATGGCACCACATACAGCATGGGAATGGATGGAATGCTACGGTCCGGCATATTCTGAGGAATTATCTGCTGATGTATATAAAAAATCATTTGAAGAAAGAAGAATGCATATAACAGATTATCTGTTAAAAAATCATCTGATTGAGAATCTGGAAGAAGAGCTGAAGGCATCGAAAAAGATGGCATTAACGAAGGCAGAAATGATAACTTCAGGAAGCGGTTATGGAGCATTCCGTCAGAGACGTGAGAGAACAGGACATCTGGAATTTAAGAATAGTACAAAAGCAATGGAACAGTGGGAGCATTTCTTTGAGACCGGAGAACTACATTGCCCGTCTCCTGCCGATAGACCAGATGCGTTCTGGAGTGGAGAAGGCTTCCTTTGCAACCTGAAGCAGACGACGTTGGATCCTGCAGCGCCAAATTACAAAAACTGGTATGCATATTATCATCTTGGAATATTAGAATTCCGAAAGGGAAATGATGACAGCGCCAGACAGATGTATGAAAGATCCCTGAAGCTTATGGAAAATGCATGGGCACTGCATGGTCTTGCCTGTCTGTATCTTCAGGACGAAAATAAAACTCTTGCAGAGATATGCATCCAACGGGGAATGCAGCTTCAGAGAGATTCTTTGTCATATCAGAAAGAAGGGTTTAAAATATTAAGTAAATGCGAGGCATACAGTGAAATATTAGATCAGTATGAACGGCTGAATGATGCGATGAAAGAAGTTGGAAGAATACAGTATTATCATATATTAGGGCTTGTAAAAACTGGATATCTGAAGGAAGCAGATGCACTTTTGAATAGTAAGGAAGGAATTGTGGTTGATGATATAAGAGAAGGAGAAGATAATCTCCAGGATCTCTGGAAAATTCTGAATGATGAACTGTATGAAGGAAAGCGGACACTTCCATACCGTTACGAGTTCCATGCAAATTAATAATTGAATACAGAAAATACAGAGAACTTGCCGCTGGCAGCTGCTCTTGCATACTATAGTATCAAAGAAAAGGTGATGGAGAATCAGAAAATCTTCATCACCTTTTTTGAACTTATGAATCAATATTATCTGGAAATTGTCCCTCTGCCATTGCCTTGATGGAAGATGCATATTCCGAAGGAGTCATGCCGACTACTTTCTTGAACTGTCTTGAAAAGTAGTGGATAGAAGTATATCCAAGATGTTCGGCAATCTGGGTAAAGTTCATGCGGTTGGTGCGGATCAGTTCTTTGGCAGCATTGATTTTTAGCATGGAAAAATATTCAATGATACCAAGATTGCAATGTTCTTTAAAAATTTTTTGAAGTTGTGACCGTCCAATCAGGTTATCTTTGCAAATCTGATCAATTGTAACGTGAGTTGTAAGATGGCTTTCCAGGTAATCAACAATACGTCCAAATACTTCTGCGTCGCTTTTGCTCTTTGTTGCTTTTGGCGCTTCTACTTTTGGCAGTTTTTCTGGTAATACGATCGGGTTAGAGTAACGGCGGATCAAATGAATCAGGAAATGTTCCAGGTACAATTTGATCATCTGCTGTGAGCCAAAGGTATCAGATTCTTTTGTTGGCATATTCTGAAGATATGGGTCATCCAGGCGGCATTTAAAGCAGCGTCTGGCTTCGATAATGATGTTGGCAAGAAGATTACGTTCGGTTTCATCAATTCTTAAAAGCCGGTCATTAAAAAAGTACATAGCATCATCATTACATTCAAAAGAAATGACAACCAGATTAGGAGCGATACTTCCGGTGGCTTTTACGTTATGAAATTCGTTTGGCTTATGGAAAACAAGATCTCCTTTTTTCAGGATGGTATATGCCTTTCCCCTTGTTACTCCGACCTCTCCTTTATCAACACAGACAAATTCCCAAAAATTATGAGATTCTCCGGAAAAGCTAAAGTTACTCATATATTCAAAATAGTGAATACTGAATATCTTTCCGATGGTAATAGAATTGTGTAATTTAACGCCGTGATATGCCATGATTTTCTCCTTTGTGTCAGTCAGTTTGTATATAAACCGGCTGATTATTTGCTTATATTTTATCACATTTACTTATGGTTTTATCATACATGATGGAGAAACAAAAAGCAAAGCAGAAATCGTATGAGAAGATAGTTTTATGCAAAAGCTGGATGATTGTGTAATTTCACTGGACAAAAGTATAATACCTTTCCCGTTAACTTGGTCTATAATACAACTAAAATCATAAAGAAAACGAGGTGATAAGAGAGGTATGAAACGTAAAAATTTATGGCAGACATACAGCGAGGCACAACTTCAGGAATTAGAAGAAGTCAATGCAGCATACCGCATATGTCTGAACGAAGGAAAAACAGAGCGCGAATGTGTAAAGAAAACCATCGGGCTTGCTGAAGCCGAGGGTTATAAGAATATGAAAGACCTGATCAAAGCAGGTACAAAGATCCACGCCGGAGACAAAGTATACATGGACTATATGGGGAAAGCCATCGTACTTTTCCAGGCAGGAACCGCACCGGTTGAAGAAGGTATGAACATTCTGGGAGCACATATTGATTCGCCAAGAATTGACGTAAAGCAGAATCCATTATATGAAAATGAAGGACTCGCTTTTCTGGACACACATTACTATGGTGGTGTGAAAAAATATCAGTGGCTTTCCATTCCACTTGCACTTCACGGTGTAGTAGTGAAGAAGAATGGAGAAAAAGTAGAGATCTGCGTTGGGGAAAAGGAGACAGATCCGGTACTTGTCATCAATGATCTTCTTCCACATCTGGGAGCAAGACAGAGAGAAAAACTGGCAAAAGATTTCATCGATGGGGAACAGATGGATCTTTTGATCGGTAACCGTCCTGAGGATAAAGAGGAAAATGCAGTAACAAGAAGAATCAAGAGTCTTCTGAAAGCGAGATATGACATTGAAGAGGAAGATTTCCTCTCGGCAGAGCTTGAGATTGTACCTGCAGGAAAAGCAAGAGACTGTGGTCTGGATAACAGCATGATCCTTGCATACGGACAGGATGACAGAGTGTGTGCATTCACATCCCTGTTCGCAATATTGAGAGCAAAAGAGGTTACAAGAACTTCCTGCTGTCTTTTAGTAGACAAGGAAGAGATCGGTAGTACGGGAGCAAGTGGTATGACATCCCGGTTTTTCGAAAATGCAGTTGCAGAATATGTACTTCTGAATGATGGCGTAGAATATAACGACATCGTATTAAGAAGAACACTGGCTAATTCCAAGATGTTATCATCCGATGTAAGTGCGGGATTTGATCCGATGTACGAGGATGTATATGAGAAAAAAAATGCAGCATTTCTGGCACGCGGACCTGTATTTAACAAGTATACAGGATCTGGCGGAAAGAGTGGATCTAATGATGCCAACCCGGAATACGTTGCACAGCTCAGACAGATCATGGAAGAGGCAAATGTAAACTTCCAGACAGCAGAGCTTGGACGTGTGGACGTCGGCGGCGGCGGAACCATCGCATATCTGATGAGCGTCTATGGCATGGAAGTGATCGATAGTGGTGTGGCAGTGCTTGGAATGCATGCACCATGGGAGACGACAAGTAAAGCAGATATTTATGAAGCAGTAAGATGTTATGAAGCATTCTTAAAAGCAGCATTCTAGAGTGTATCTGTAAAAATGTACATACATACCTTGGTATAAATAACAATGACGCAATGGGGCGCGTAAATGCAGGCTTCATTGCGTCATTTTTTATGCCAACGCATGTAAGAGAAGTTGCCAGTGGCAAGTTCTCTTACATGCGTTTGGAAAGATCAGATTACTCCGCTTCCCTGTCGCGTTCCTTACCATTACGCAGTGCATCGGTAATTCCTTTTACAGAAGATGCATAAGCGGATGGCGACATCCCGGTAGCAATCCGGAACTGCTTGGAAAAATATGGAAGAGAACTATAAGAAAGGAAATATGCAATCTCCGTCAGGTTCATAGAACCATCGCAGATAATATCCTTAGCTCGCTGAATTTTCATCTGGTTAAAATAGTCAATCACACCACAGTCCAGCTGTTCATGGAACAATGACTGAAGAGCAGATCTTGAGATGGAAAATGCATCACAGATATCCTTAACGGTCAGCTTCTCACAGATGTGAAATTCCATATATTTCAGAATCTCATTGATCCGTTCGTGTTCGGCAGATTCTTTCTCCGGTGAAGAGGTGTGAGGATCTGAGGTGGCAGAGGCTTCTCTGTGTTCCCGGATCAAAGTGATCAGGAATAATTCCAGATACAGAAGGATCATCTGCTGAGAGCCAAAAGGTGCGTCTTCTCTTAGCTGTACCTGTTCAATGGAAGGAATATGCATCGGTGTGGCAAGTGTATGGCGTCCTTCTGTAATAATCTTAGATATCATGGAACGTTCTTCCATGCTAAGAGTAAAGCTTTTGTGGATGAAAAAGGACATAGCCAGAGAGTCAGTGGTAAAGGACATAACGACAAGATTGGGCGAATCCTTTCCAATAGACTTGATGGCATGAAATTCATTTGGCTGATGAAAGATGATATCGCCGGTATTGAGAGTCGTCCAGGTGTCATCCGCACGGACGGCAACCGTCCCTTTATCAACATAGAGGAATTCCCAGAAATTATGAGATTCTCCCTTGAACTCAAAATTTTTCATATATTCAAAATAGTGCAGGGTGATGATTGCTTCAATATTAATAGATCGTTTTAATTTGGTCTTTATATAGGTCATAATCGTACCTCCTGGCTTATATTGTAACAGGATATGGACAATATGACAACAACACTGGACGAAACTCTAAGCAATGTTGTGCAAAATACAATATAATAGACAACAAGAAACGAGAAAATTAGCGAATTTGCCAATGAAAGGTGGTTCATATGTTGGACATTAAGACAAATACAATACAGCTTAGAATGGACGATAAGAATTTAAAGTTTTCATTCTGCAAAGGAAATACGGAATGGAACTGGACGAAAGATTACCGTCCAAAGATGGAGTGTAAAGAAGGAACCTTTTTCTTTGACGAAGCACTGGAGATTCATCATGAACTGGTACATAACGGAATCGGAGAAGGAATCCGCAGTTCATTTGCAGGATTTGAAGTAGGAGGAACGAAAGTTCCGTATGCGTTCGAAACTTATGCATGGATTGAGGGATGTACAGAAGACATTTTCTTCGAGTGGATTCCGCTTTGTGAAGAGGGGCTTACAGTAGAAAAAGTATTCTGGCCGGGAGAGCTGGAATTAGAAGAAAAGAGAAATGACTGGTACACACTACTGAACATGCAGCAGGGAGTGCTGATTCCAAATGACTGGGAGACAGAGCTTACAGCAATTCCGTTTGACGGATTTTTTGAGACAGCAGGTGGATATATGCCATGGTTTTCACAGTTTAAGGGACGCGACGGATATATCGCGATCTGTACAACACCGTGGAATGCAGGATATCAGGCAGAGCATCCGGAGAACGGACCTTATACACATGTAGGTGTAAGATTTGAGCCAAGTCTTGGTAAGATGGACTATAAGCGTGTTGTCAGATATACACTGATCGAAGATGGAGATTACAACGATGCATGTAAAATCTACAGAGATTATGTAAGAGAACAGGGTAACTTGTGTACACTGAATGAAAAAGCAGCAAGAGTTGCTTCTGTAGACGATCTGATCGGATGCAGCTTCATTCACAAAGGAATTAAGACTTTTGTTCAGCCGGAATCAGACTTTTTCGATCCGGAGAATCCAGATAAGAACAACAACCTGACACCATTTGCAGTCAGAACAAAAGAGATGAAAGAGCTTCATGAACTAGGAGCTGGAAAATTATATCTCCACCTGGATGGCTGGGCAGAGCCTGGATATGATAACAAGCATCCAGATTACACACCTGCCTGTGAAGAAGCAGGCGGATGGAAAGATATGAAAGAACTGGCAGATACGATGCAAAAGCAGGGAGACCTGTTTGGAATTCATGACCAGTACCGTGATTACTACTTCGCAGCAGAAAGCTTTGATGAAGATTATGCATGCAGACTTACAGACGGAACAATCCCGACTCATAAGAGATGGGCGGGTGGACAGCAGTCATACCTTTGTGCAACACAGGCACCACATTATGTAAAGCGTAACTTCCAGGAGATTGAGAAGAATCAGATTCATCTGGACGGTGCTTATCTGGATGTATTTACATGTAATGAAGGTGATGAGTGCAACAACCCAAGACACCGCATGACAAGAAGAGACTGTTATGACTTCAGAGCAAGATGCTTTGATTATCTGATGTCAAAAGGAATTCTTCCAAGTTCTGAAGAGGTCAGCGACTGGAGCGTACGAAGCCTTGTATTCTGTCACTACGCACCATATGATTTCATGCTCCGCAAACCAGGAAGTCCAAAACATGGAATACCGGTACCACTTTTTAACCTGGTATATCATGACTGCCTGATCGAGCCATGGATGATGGAAAAGATTGATGACACCGAAGACTACATGCTGTATGCATTGTTAAATGGCGGCGCACCTTACCTGATCCGTGACGGTGCATATCCGAACTTTGATGGTTCTTTTGATGGAAATGTGAAGATGCACATCGAAGAAGATATTAAGAGATGTAAAGTTGTCACAGATCTTCATAAAAAGGTTGCAAAATGTGAGATGGTAAGCCACGAAATGGTAGATGGCAATCCACAGGTTCAGAGAACCACATTTGCAGATGGAACAAAGGTTACGGTAGACTTTGAAAAGCAGACTTATAATATTGAAACAGTAGCATAAGATAATGTAAATATTCTGGAAACAGACATTTGCAAAGAATAGAAGAAACAAAGGATGAAGAAAGGGCGGGATAAAAGTTATGAGTAAGCAGATGACAGTTGCAATCGCAGGACTTGGAAGCAGAGGAAGAGACACCTATGCAAAAGCCGCAAAGATCTATCCAGATAAGATGAAGATCGTTGCAATTGCAGACATTGATTCTGAAAAAGTCAGACTGACAGCTGAAGAATATGGAATTCCGGAAGCGCACTGCTACGCAAGCGCGGAAGAGATGCTTAAGGAAGAACAACTTGCAGATGCAATGATCATAGCGACACAGGACAGACAGCATGTAGAACAGGCAATCATAGCACTAAAAAAAGGCTATCACCTGTTACTGGAAAAACCAATCTCACCGGATCTTTCGGAATGCAGAAAGATCTCGGAAGTAGCAAAAGAGTGTAAAAGAGAAGTCGTTGTCTGTCATGTCTTAAGATACACACCGATCTACCAGAAGGTAAAAGAAATCCTGGATGCAGGAACGATCGGCAATGTAATCTCAATCATGGCAATTGAAAATGTAGGCTGGTTTCATCAGGCACACAGCTTCGTCAGAGGCAACTGGGCAAACTCAGATGAGACAAGTCCGATGATCTTACAGAAGTGCTGCCACGATATGGACTTATATCTGTGGCTGGCAGATAAGACCTGCAAATCGTTGACTTCCTACGGTGATCTGAATTATTTTACACCGGAGCATGCACCGGAAGGATGCACCGGAAGATGCCTGGATGGATGCAAGGCCAAAGAAAACTGCATCTTTGATGCAGAAAAGATCTACATGGAACATGAAAGAATCGGTTACCGCAAAGGCAACAGATTATGGCCGTTAGATGTACTGGTACCATCCGGGGTGACAGAAGAAAAACTGATGGATGCAATAAAGACAGGACCATATGGAAAATGCGTTTTCGACTGCAATAATAATGTAGTAGACCATCAGGTCGTGAACCTTCAGATGACAGATGGCACGACGATGAGCTTTACCATGTGTGGTTTCACATATGAAGCTTCCAGATATGCAAAATTCATGGGAACCAAAGGTGAAGTGATCGTAGATATGCAGCCGTATGAAAAGGAAAGCAAGATCGTGATTGAATACTTCGACCCGGAAAAGACAAAAGAAGTAATAGATGTTGCAGCATTATCCAATGACTTTTCCGGACATGGTGGCGGAGATAACAAGATGGTTGAAGAATTCCTGGACATCATAAGCGGAGAGAAGACAGAGAGTACATACGTAACATCTCTTGACAGATCTCTTCAGAGTCACTATTGTGCATTGGCGGCAGAATATTCCAGACTGCATGAAGGTAAAGCAGTTGATATCGATACATTCCGATAGTAGCCGGTAAAGGTGAGATATATTGAAAAATATTATATAATTAATATGTATATGTAATTTTTGCAGAGCAGCAAAAAAGTTCATATAAAGTGTAACCCTGAAACAGACACGAAAAGGAGTAAACATTATGAAAAAGAACATGAGAAAAGTAGCAGCCCTTGGCCTTTGTGTAGCAATGGGCGCAACCATGCTGACAGCTTGTGGAGGAAGCGACAGTAAGAAAAGTTCCGGAGGAAAAACAGAATTAAGCTTTGGTATCTGGGATGAGAACCAGAGACCAGCAATGGAAAAGCTGGTAGAAGCTTATGAAAAAGAAAATTCAGATGTTAAGATCAGTATCCAGTTAACACCATACAAAGGTGGAGAGTACTGGACAAAACTCGAAGCAGCAGCAACAGGTGGAAAAGCACCAGATGTATTCTGGCTGAACGTACTTCACCTTGACTCTTATGTAGATGGAGGAATCCTTGATGATCTGTCAGATAAGATCAAAGATTCTGATATCAACGACAACTTCTCAGAGACACTGGTAAACAACTATGTACGTGATGACAAGAACTATGCAGTACCAAAAGACTTTGATACAAACGCTTTATGGTATAACAAAGAGATCTTTGATGAGTGTGGAGTTGCTTATCCTACAGATGACATGAGCTACGATGATCTCGTTGCAACAGCAAAAGCATTAAAAGACAGCGGAAAACTCGGAGATGGTGTATATCCATTCGCTTGCCCGGTTGATTTCCAGACATGGTATTATCAGACAGTATACGCTAATGGCGGATATATTTTAAGCGATGACAAGAAGTCTACAGGATATGATGATCCTAAGACACAGGAAGGTATCCAGTGCTGGATCGATATGTACAATGAAGACTTATCACCAAGCGCATCTGCTCTTTCAGAGACAACAGCAGACGCTATGTTCGAAGGTGGACAGCTTGCAATGAACTTCGCTGGATCATACATGGTTCCAGAGTATGCTGAAAATGATGCAATCAAAGATAAGGTTGATTGTGTAGAGATTCCTACATTCAACGGAAAAGAAGCTAACTGCATCAATGGTCTTGGATACGCAGTATACGAAGGAAGCAAGAACAAAGAAGCAGCAGAAGATTTCGCTATCTGGCTTGGAAGCGAAGAAGCTCAGGCAATCCAGGGAAAAACTGGTGTTGTAATCTCAGCAAGAGAAGACGCTCAGAAATACTTTGCAGAAGCTAACTCACAGTACAACCTTGCAGCTTATACAAATCACTCTGACGAAGCATATCCACTTCCAGTTTGTACAAAAGCAGCAGAACTTTATGACCTTGAAGCAACAGAACTCCAGAAAGCATACAATGGTGAAGAATCACTTGCAGATGTTTGTAAGGGTCTGACAAAACAGGCAGATAAGTTACTTCAGGAGAAATAGTAATTAAGTAGGTGAATGAAATGGCTGACGGTAAAACAAAAACAGGCGTAGTGAAAAAACGGGCGAGTAAAAGAGAGAAGAAAGATTGGATTGCGGCGTATATATTTATTGCACCGGTTACCATCGGCCTTCTGGTGTTCTATATCTGGCCGTTTATCCAGAATATCTGGTTTAGTTTTAATGATGTAAACAAATTTAATATCGCGACATTCTGTGGTCTTGATAACTATGTGAAGTTATTCCATGACGCAGAAGTATTCAAAACATTTGGAAACACTTTGAAGTATGTAGTTGTAACAGTTCCGGTAGGATTATTCTTATCTATACTGATCGCAGCACTTCTGAATTCCAAAATTAAAGGAACTTCCATCTACCGTACGTTGTATTTCTTACCATCTGTAACCATGGCAGCAGCTGTTGCCATGGTATGGAAATGGATCTACAACGAGAAGATGGGTATCTTAAACAGTGCAATCCGTGCACTTGGCGGAAAAGGTGTCGGTTGGCTGACAGATCCGAAGATCGCATTATTCAGTGTTATGATCGTAGGACTGTGGATGTCAGTTGGTTATAACATGATCATCCTGCTTGCAGGTATGCAGGGAATTTCAAAATCTTACTATGAAGCAGCACAGCTTGACGGCGCAGGCCCGATCCAGTTGTTCTTCAAAGTAACCATTCCACTGCTGACACCAACGATCTTTTTCGTAATGATCACATCTATTATCGGTGGATTCCAGGTATTCGATGTAATCTATATGATGATCGGTAAGACGAACCCGGCATATGCGAACACTCAGACGGTTGTTATGTTATTCTACCGTCAGGCATTCGACTATGGATATAAGGGATATGCAGCAGCAATTTCAATTCTGATCTTTGCAATCATCATGCTGGTAACAGTGATCCAGATGATCGGACAGAAGAAATGGGTAAATTACGATTAGAAGAGGAGGAGAAGAAAAGTGAATAGTGTAAAAGGAAGAAAGATTATTGTACATGTCTTACTTCTCCTTGGAATTACGATCACGGTATTTCCATTTGTATGGATGATCCTGACTTCATTTAAGACAGTCGGAGAAGCAATGCAGATACCGCCAACAATTTTCCCAAAGAAGTTTTTGACAGATGCATATTCATCAATTGTAACAGCACTTCCATTTGGAAGAGTATATTTGAACACAATCATATCAACAGTGGTAACTACCTTTGTACAGGTGCTGTTCTGTTCAATGGCAGCATACGGATTTGCAAGAATTGAATTCCCATTCAAGAATGCGATCTTCGTACTGGTATTATCCGTACTTATGGTACCAGGTCAGATTTTCCTGATTCCACAGTACCGTATCGTTCAGAACTTAGGACTTCTGGACACCATACCGGCATTGTTCCTGCCGAACTTATTCAGTGCATTCGGAACATTCCTTCTGAGACAGTTCTTCCTGTCGTTACCGAAGGAGCTGGAAGAAGCAGCATTACTTGACGGTTGTAACCGTTTCCAGATCTTTGGACAGATCATGCTGCCACTTACAAAAGCTGGTATCGTATCATTAGTAATCTTTACAGCAAAATTCGCATGGAACGATTTCATGTGGCCATTGATTGTTAACACATCTATGGATAAGATGACACTTGGACCTGCACTTTCTACATTACAGGGACAGTACACAACCAAGTATCCAATGCAGATGGCAGGAGCCGTAATGGCAGTTATCCCGATCATCGTATTGTTCTTCATCTTCCAGAAACAGTTCATTGAAGGTGTGGCACAGTCAGGAATTAAAGGTTAGAATATGAATATTTATAAGTAATAATAAAAGAGGCCGTTCTTTACTACATTATGAAAGACGACCTCTTTATTATGCTTAAATTTTTTTGTTTTCGGCCTGACATTCCGTCGGGGAAATCTGGTACAATTTTTTAAAAGCCCGGAAAAAGGTAGAATAATCTTTAAAACCAACCTGGGTTGCTACATTTTTCAAAGGAACATTATCGCGGATTAGTTTGATTGACAAAGCAAGTCGCTTTTTCAAAATATATTGGTGGCAGGTTGTATTGAGCTCCTTTTGAAATAATTTATTCAGACTGCTTTTACTCATGTGAAAAGTGTGTGCAAGTTCCTCCATACAGATGCTTTCCAAAAAATGTTGATCCAGATAACTGACAAGTTGGCTTGTTATATCAGGCTTGTTTTCAGTGGATTCGTCAGAATATTTAAGTGCGTAATTTATAATTTTAACGAGAAGACAAGTCGATATACCACAGGCATGAGCCTCCGAGAGATCACCTTGAGCAGCATATTCCTGATGAAAATGTTCAAAACATTCTTTAAGGTCGTTTGGGTTTTCAGAAGTATGTAAAATGTGAGGGGTATCTATATTAAATGCCGGTGTATCAAGTGCCGGAAGCTGACCTTTTAAATTAAGGATATAGGACTTTTCTAACCAGATTGTGATAAGGTCGTAATAATTTCCAAGCAGATCACTGGAAATAAAACAGTGAGGAACACCTGGCGGAGTCATAAGGATATCTCCTTTGGTAATGAAGTTCTTTTTATGACCGATACGAAGCATAAAATCCCCGTTTTTACAAAAACTGATTTCATAAAATTCTTTCTTGGTCATTTCAAGGTTGTCTTTCAAATAACCCTTATGATGTACACATTTTACATGTTTAAGTTGTATATTAGTTGTATTGGAATCTCTGTATTTCATGTTTCACCCGCGTTTCTGTTATGAATCCAATCCATTATATTCCCAGAATATTATACAATATAGATTGCAAAAAAAAACATATAAATTGCAAAAAAAATCGAATTTTTCTTATAGAAAAATTCGATAAGTATTAAAACATTAAAAAATGATTCAAATTTGGGGGTAGTTTTATGAATTACGATAGATACTATCAATAAATAAGAAAATAGTAATAGAAAAAAGCTATTTGTGCAGAATTTGGCTTTTTGATAATATTTTCAAAAGTCGTTAATATAAAGAAAAATATTTAACGATAAGGATTATCTAATCAAATACGATGGAGGAAAAAGGAAAATGAAAAGAAGAGCACTCGCATTATTGTGTGCAGGAATTCTGGCTGTTGGTATGCTTACCGGATGCGGAAGCAGTTCTGACAAGAAGGACGGCAGTACAAAGACGGAAGAGACGAAAAAAGCTAAAAAAAGTGATGGAACATTTACAGCCGCATTAAATTATATGCCGACATCACTTGAACCGAACACGGCAAGTGATGATCAGACATCTTTGATCCGCCCAATTTATGAACCACTATTTTTAGAGACCAAGGACGGAGTAGAATATTATCTGGCTGACAAACTTGATATCTCAGAAGATGGAAAAACATATACGATTCATCTGAATGACAAGGCTAACTGGAGTGATGGAGAACCTGTTACAGTTGATGATATTCTTTTTACGATGGCTTATGCAGGAAGAAAATCAGGTGGAAAATCATCTTATACAATGATTAACAAACAGGATATTACTTTTACGAAAAAAGATGATAAAACACTCGAAGCTGTACTTCCAGAAGCATATGCTACTTATACATCTGCAATCGGAAGAATGATTATTTATCCGTCTCATGCTTTTGATAACGATTATACAAAGGTGGAAGGAAGCGGATATTTTAATTCAACAGATATGGCTACTTCTGGAGCTTATACAGTAGATGAAATCAATGATGACAGCATTGTGTATACTGCACGCGATGATTATTACAGAGGAACACCAAGTGTAAAGAAAGTTGTTATGAAAACAATTGGTTCGGGAAGTACCAAACAGGTTGCATTTGAAAATGGCGAGATCTCGTATATGAGAATCACGACACCAGAAGAATTGAAGAAATATGAAAGTGACGATAACTACAATGTCAGTTCGTTCTCAGAAGGAAGACTGAATTATCTTCAGATCAATCCTTACGGACCGGCAAAGGATAAACTTACAGAAGATGCAAGAAAAGCAATCTTCCTTGCTATAAATTCAAAGGAAGTTGTTGATACAGCGTTTGGAAGTGATGAACTTGCAACAGTTGCGAACAGTCTTCTGGTACCAGACCAGTCACTTTATAATAAAGACTGTAAAGGATATAAACAGAATCTGAAAGAAGCAAAGAAGCTTGCAAAGAGTTCTGGAATCGAAGGAACAACACTTAAATACGTTTATAATGCAGATCGTCCGAATATGGAAGAAGTTGCAACAGTTCTTCAGCAGCAGCTTGGAGAAATTGGTGTGACACTTGATGTTGAAGGTCTGGATTCCAATGCATTCTTCCAGAGATTTTTTGCTATTATGTTCCAGTCAGGTGAAGAAGATCAGTGGGATCTTGGTTCAAATGGATGGGATTCTGAGCGTGGAAGCAGTCTTTGCCAGGCTTACAGTTATATTAACAGTAGTTCAAAAGCATGGGGATTTAGTGATGAAGCCGGACAGCTTGCAGCAAAAGTAAATGCAGCAACTGATAATGAGGAAGCACAGAAACTTGCAAATGAATTACAGGATCTGACATTATCCGAATATTGGGAATATCCTCTTACTTATACGAATTATGTAATGGTATCCCAGAAAAATGTAACAGGTCTGAATGCAGTACCGATCGTACCGGAATTTTCGGATTACCTGAAAATCAAAGTAGACTAATAAACAGGATGTAAGTAAACGAAGAGGGACTTCAGCACAATGATATTTTTTGTGTGGGTCCCTCTTTTAAAGGAGAAAAGAAAGATGGCGAAATATTGTGCAAAGAAAGGAATACAACTAATTATTGTTGCGATTTTAATTTCTTTTTTCTCTTTTGCGGTTATCTATGCGGCACCAGGTGATATATCTGGAATGTATCTTAATGAGCAGATGTCGGATGAAGAGAAAGAAGCAATCAGAGAAAATCTTGGACTGAATAAGAGCCTGCCAGAGCAGTATCTGGGATGGGCAAGAGAAGTGTTGAAAGGAGATTTTGGTATCTCACTTGCGAATAATACTTCTGTAACAGAGCAGATTGTAAAGAGGCTTCCTGCAACCTTACAGCTGATGGGAGCTGCACTTATTTTGTCGCTTCTTCTTGCAATTCCGCTGGGACTTTGGTCGGGATACCGTAAAAATACCTGGATTGACAATATCATCAGTGGAATTTCCTATATCGGAATGTCCATTCCATCGTTCTGGCTTGGAATGGTACTGATTATTGTATTTGCAGCAAAGCTTCATATTCTTCCGTCGTCAGGTATGCATTCTGTCGGAAATAAATCGTTTCTGGATACAGTAAAACATATGATCATGCCCTGTATCACATTAAGTCTTTCCAATCTTGCTGTGTTTATCCGTTATATCCGTTCCAATACAATTGGGCAGTTAGGAGAAGAATATGTTCTTGCAGCAAAAGCAAAAGGAACAACTGGAGGCAGACTCTTGAAAAAACATATTTTAAAAAATACGTTACTCCCAATTATTACTTTGCTGGGTATGAATCTGGCATCTATTGTCTGTGGTTCTTTCATTATTGAAAGTGTATTTGGATGGCCGGGAATCGGTACGCTTGCAATGACAGCAATTGGTGTAAGAGATTATCCAGTGATTATGGCATACGTTATGCTTTCAGGTATTATTCTGGTTATTGGAAATTTTATCGCAGATATTTTGTATGCATTTGCAGATCCGAGAATTAAAAAGGAGGGTATGGCAAATGACTGATACAAGATTTAGAAGATTGAAAAAAGAAAAAAATGAAGAACAGATTTCTTATGATCACAGTGTGTGGAAGGATATAAAAAAAGAACTGTTTTCCAATAAGGTGGCATTAGTCAGTGTTATCGTTCTTCTGATTATTATTATAGCATCTATTTTGGCACCACTTAGTCCGTATGATCCGAATAAGATTAATGTAACGGAAAAACTACAGGGAATTTCGGCAAAACATATTTTGGGAACGGATGAATACGGGAGAGATTATTTTACCAGAGCACTTTATGGTGGACGTATTTCGCTTTCTGTCGGATTCTGTTCTATGATTATGACAGTGATCATAGGAACGGTGATTGGTATCACAGCAGGATATTTTGGCGGAAAAATCGATATGCTTTTGATGCGGTTTACGGATATTTTTCTTGCATTGCCGAGCATGTTGTTAATGGTAGTGCTGAATACAATTCTGCGACCTGGAATCTTCACTCTGATTGCCGTACTTAGTTTGTTCTCATGGGCACAGGTCGCAAGGATTACAAGGGCAGAGACGATGTCTGTCAAAGAGAGAGATTATGTAACTGCTGCGAGAAATCTGGGAGCAGGAAACTTGCGGATTGCAATAGAACATATTGTTCCCAATATTATGGGACCGATAATCGTAGCAGCCAGTCTTGGTGTTGCAAATGCAATCTTAATGGAATCTTCTCTTAGTTTTCTAGGACTGGGGGTACAGATACCGAGAGCTTCCTGGGGAAGTATGCTGCAGAGTGCACAGGGGCACATCTTGGATGCACCATATCTTGCTGTATTCCCGGGAGTTTTAATTCTTTGTACAGTACTTAGTTTTAATCTTCTGGGGGATGTCCTTAGAACGGCATTGGAACCTAAAATTGTAAAGTAAGCCTGGAGGAAGTATAAAATGGAAAAGCTGATGGAAGTAAAGAACTTATCTGTATCTTATTTTACCTATGCAGGCGAGGTACAGTCCGTAAGAGGAATTTCTTTTGATGTGAAAAAAGGGAAGACTACTGCTATTGTAGGGGAATCAGGATGTGGAAAATCTGTCACAGCCAAATCATTGATGGGATTGATTGAAAAACCCGGAAAAATAAGCACGGAAAGTCATATCCTATATCGGGGAAAAGAGATTACCGGATATACAGAAAAAGAATGGAATGCATTTCGTGGGAAAGAGTGTTCTATGGTCTTTCAAGATGCATTGGTTTCGTTGAATCCAACAATGAAAGTTGGAAAACAGATTGAGGAAAATCTTGAGAATCATGAACCAGGATTATCTAAAAAAGAAATTTCAACGAGATCTCTGGAAATGTTAAAATTGACAGGTATACCTGACCCGGAAGGATGTATGAATAAATATCCGCATGAACTTTCAGGAGGTATGCGACAGAGAGTTATGATTGCCTGTGCGATGGTCACATATCCCAAACTTCTGATTGCAGATGAACCGACAACTGCACTGGATGTGACAATTCAGGCACAGATCATCGCTCTGATGGAGGAATTACAGGAAAAAACGGGTATGTCGATTATCATTATCACACATGATTTGGGGATAGTTGCAGATATGGCAGATGAAATTATCATCATGTATGCAGGTGAAATCGTTGAGAGAGGGACTGCAAGAGATATTTTTTATAATCAACAGCATCCGTATACATGGGCACTTTTGCAATCTGTCCCAAGGATTGATAGTGAAGATAAAAGTATTTTGAATACAATCGAAGGAAACATACCTGATATGATAAAGCCGCCAAAAGGCTGTGGATTTTGCCCAAGATGTCCATATGCAATGGAAATTTGTGCAGAAGAAAAGCCGGAAACAGTACAGCTTACAGAGAATCACAGTGTTTCCTGCTGGCTGATGGATGAACGGGCAGACAGATGTGATGTTCCGTTTGGGAGGAAGAACGTATGATAGAAAAAGAAATTGTATTAGAAGTAAAAAATCTGAAAAAATATTTTCCGGCAGGTCGCAGGCATATGTTAAAAGCGGTCGATGACGTATCTTTTACGATTCATAAAGGTGAAACGTTTGGAATTGTAGGGGAATCTGGATGCGGAAAAACAACTTGTGGAAAAACATGTACAGGAATTCTTTCCAAAACAGACGGGCAGGTATTGTATCAGGGGAAAGATGTGCATCATATGAGTAAAGCAGAAAAAAGCATATTTACTCAGAAAATACAGACAATCTTTCAGGATCCATATGCATCACTGGATCCGCATCAGAAGGTATATCAGATTGTAAGTGAAGGAATGCGGATTCATCAGTTGACAGATAGTAAAGAAGAAGAAAAAAGAAAGGTCATGGAACTCATGGAAATGGTTGGATTGAATGCGGAACATGCAACACGTAATGTACATGAATTTTCAGGAGGACAGAGACAGAGAATCGGAATCGCAAGAGCACTTGCAGTAAATCCGGAATTTCTATTCTGTGATGAACCGATTTCCGCACTGGATGTGTCAATTCAGGCACAGATTATGAATCTTTTGATGAAATTACAGAGAGAACGTAATCTGACTATGCTTTTTATTGCACATGACCTGGCGATGGTAAAGCATATCTCTGATAATATCGGGGTAATGTATCTTGGAAAATTGGTGGAAATCTCGCCGGCTGCAGAATTGTATGAGAATCCGTATCATCCATATACGCAGGCACTTCTGGAATCCATTCCAATCGCAGATCCAGATATTGCAAAAAGCAGAGGACGACATTTCCTTACTGGAGATGTACCAAGTCCGATTGATCCGCCGAAAGGCTGCAGATTTTGTGGAAGATGCAGCAAATGTATGGACATATGTAATGAAGTTCGTCCGGAATTAAAAGAAGTATCCAAAGGACATCAGGTTGCATGTCATTTGTATGATTAAAAAATAAAAAGTTGCGTATGTATCTTTAGAAGAGGAGAAAATATGAAGTACGATTTTACAAGTGTTATTGAACGTAAAGGAAAAGATGCTCTGGCAGTAGATATCCTTCCGAATATGTTTGGAATGAAAGATAAAGTAGAAGTCAGGGAGGGATTGGACTATATCCCTATGTGGGTTGCAGATATGAATTTTCCGGCATTGCCCAAAATCACAGAAGCAATCATTGAGAGAGCAAAACACCCGACTTATGGATATTTTATGACCAGAGATGAATATTATGATGGAATTATCAAATGGCATGAAGAAAGAAACCATGTGACGGGTTTGAAAAAGGAGCATATTGGTTATGAAAACGGAGTTTTGGGTGGAGTAGCCAGTGCACTTCATGCAGTCTGCTCATCAGGAGATAATGTTTTGGTGCATGCACCGACATATATTGGCTTTACTGGAACATTGAATAATAACGGTTATCACATTATACACAGCCCGTTGAAAATGGATAAAGAGGGAATTTGGAGAATGGATTTTGAAGATATGGAAGAAAAGATTAAAGCAAATAAAATCCATGCTGCAATTTTTTGCTCACCGCATAATCCAACCGGGCGCGTGTGGGAACGCTGGGAAATTGAAAAAGCAATGGAAATCTATAAAAAATATGATGTGACTGTTATCTCAGATGAAATATGGTCTGACATTATTCTTTTCGGGAACCATCATATTTCAACGCAATCGATATCCGAAGATGCTAAAAACAGAACGATTGCATTATATGCACCATCCAAGACCTTCAATCTGGCGGGATTGATTGGCAGTTACCATATTATTTATAATAAGAGACTGAAAGAACGTGTGGTAAAAGAATCTTCTCTGGGACATTACAATTCGATGAATGTTCTTTCTATGCATGCACTGATGGGAGCCTATACACCGGAAGGTCGGGAATGGGTTGGAGAATTATGTGAAGTACTTGGAGAAAATGTCAGATATGCGTGCGATTATATTGATGAACATTTTGCAGGAGTTTCTGTGTCAAGGCCACAGGGTACTTATATGCTTTTTGTAAATTGTGAGGAATGGTGTAAAAAACATGAGAAGAGTCTTAGGGAACTCCTGAATATGGGGTTTGAGGCAGGTGTGTTCTGGCAGAGTGGAAAACCATTTCATGGAGAGTGGTATATACGTATGAACCTCGCTCTTCCTAAATCCAGAGTTATGGAAGCATTTGATCGCTTGGACAAATATGTATTCAATGCCTGATGGTAGTCCTGATTTCAAAAATTAATAGATGATCAAAAAGGGGGCTGTGAAAAATTATATCCGCATTTTTCACAGCCCCCTTTATATTTGATATTTATTCGATATTATCTGGTTTTTCCGGCTCATATTTTTTGAATATCCGGTCAAACAGAATACTGTAGATAAATGCTACTACAGAGAATCCGCAGATTCCGCTGATCACAACGACCAGAGCAAATGTCTTAACAGAGCAGGCGCATAAGTACAGGATCAATCCGGCAATCACCAACATTACCAGTGTATACGGCAGGTGGCCGAATGTCATAAAAACTGCATTTTTTAATGCCTGTGTTGTACTGCACACAAAATGTGAGATGACCGGAAAGACATATAAGAATACAGATAATGCAACGAGACATACACACCAGAGGAGAATGCGTATCACTGCAAACAGTACTGTATTCTGTGAATTGATGATGTAAAAATCCATTCCAAGAAAGATAAAGACCAGAATGGAAAATACCCATATCAGTGTGCCTTGTTTAAAATTCTGGCGGAATGATTTCCAGAAATTCTGCCAGATGTAGGGGTCTTCACCACGGACCATCTTCAGTGTCACATAGGAAAGTGCGCTGGTGGATGCGCCGATGGTGATGATCGGGACACAACTGAAGATAAAGATCAGGTTCAATAGGATCAGATCAAATATTTTTGCGATAAACTCCATAATAGGGTTATCGGGGTTGAAAAAACGACTCATAATAATTATCCCTCGTATGAAAATAAATAATAATAAAAATCTCTAACTATTGTAACATATTATATATAGGATGTGAAAGATATGTTATAATTTTACATACGATGTCAGAATAAAAATGATGTCAAACAAACAGATCATTTTTGAGTCATCATTGAAAAAAGGAGGAAGTATATTTGGACAAAAATTTCAGTTCAATGCCGTTTGGAAAAAAGGTAGAATATCTGTGGATGTATTATAAGATATGGCTGGTTATACTTGCAGTGATAATCGGTGCTATCTACCTTGGCTGTACGATGTACAAAGGCAGACATACGACAGTTCTTCTGAATATAGCGGTCACAGGGGGCGATTCGCAGAAAGCGGAAGAATTGAACAAAGATTTCTGTAAATACGCAGGCATTGACGAAAAGGACGGGATCATCCGGATACAGGCGAACATTCCGGAAGATGGAGGAAGCCTGTCCTCAAAGACAGCGCTGACAACGCTGGTAGGCGCAGATGCAGTGGATGTACTGATCTGTGGAGAAGATGTATATCAAGAGTACAAAAAACAGGATGGTTTTCAGAAAACCATTGATTTTCCGGAAGATAATATGCTTAAAAAGAAGAAGGTTATTTCTTATGATGATGCGCATGCGGCTATTATGGTGAATGCACAGAATCAGAAAATGGCAGAAAAATTCATCAGCTATCTGGAACAATTAAACTACATAAATAATGCAAATTAAGAAAATAATAGGACAAAGATTTCTGGAAACAGTTATACTACAATGAATCTAGAAACGAAAGATCCTAAAAACATGGAGGTAATTATAATGAATAAACCAGTATTAGTGATCATGGCAGCAGGAATGGGAAGCAGATACGGAGGTCTGAAGCAGTTAGATCCTGTAGACAATGACGGACATATTATCATGGATTTTTCCATGTATGATGCAAAGAGAGCCGGCTTTGAGAAGGTCGTATTCATAATCAAGCACGAGATCGAAGAAGAGTTCAAAGAGCATGTGGGAAAACGTATGGAAAAATACATGGACGTAGCATATGCTTATCAGAATATCGACAACATTCCAGAAGGATACGAAGTACCAGAAGGACGTGTAAAACCTTGGGGAACTGCACATGCAGTATATAGCTGTATCGACCAGATCGACGGACCATTCGCTGTAATCAACGCAGATGATTACTACGGAGTAGAAGCATTCAAGCTGATCTACGATTATCTGTCAACACATGCAGATGATGATAAATACAGATACACAATGGTTGGATATCACCTTGCAAATACCGTAACAGATAATGGATACGTATCCAGAGGTATCTGCGAGACAAATGAAAATGGGGAACTGGTATCCGTAACAGAGCGTACCAGAATTGAAAAATACAATGGTGGCGTTGCATACACAGAAGATGATGGCAACACATGGGTACAGGTACCGGATGACACAACTGTATCTATGAATATGTGGGGATTCACTAAGAGTATCTTAGATGAGATCAAAGCAGGATTCCCGGCATTCCTTGATAAGGGAATCAAAGAGAATCCTATGAAATGCGAGTATTTCCTGCCAACTGTAGTAAGTAATCTTCTTGCAGAAGACAAAGCAACAGTATCGGTACTGAAATCCGCAGATAAATGGTATGGAGTAACTTATAAAGAAGACAAACCAGTTGTGGTTGCAGCAATTCAGAGAATGAAAGACGAAGGACTGTACCCGCAGCATCTTTGGGAGGGAAAATAAATGAATCCTGTAACACGGGAACAAAGAGATGAAGCAATTGCACATTTCAAATTTGAAGGAACATTAGTAAAAGATTGTCCATATGGAAGTGGACACATTAACGATACCTATCTTCTGGTATTCGAGATCGCAGAGATGGGAAGAATCAAGGTAATCCTGCAGAGAATGAACTCTACGGCATTTCCAAAGCCGGTAGACGTAATGGAAAATATCCTGGGAGTCACATCATTTTTAAAGAAAAAAATCGAAGAAAGTGGTGGCGATCCAGAGAGAGAGACTCTGAATGTAATTCCGGCTGTTGACGGAAAACCTTACTATGTGGATTCACTGGGAGATTACTGGAGATCGTACAAATTCATCACAGACGCAAGCAGCTTTGACCAGGTGGAAAAGCCGGAGCAGTTCTATGAAAGTGCGGTAGCATTTGGTAATTTCCAGAGTCTTTTGTCCGAATATCCGGCAGAGACACTGCATGAGACAATTGAGAAGTTCCATGATACAAGAGACAGATTTGCAAAATTCAAACAGGCAGTGGAAGAAGACGTAATGGGAAGAGCTGCATCCGTACAAAAAGAGATCCAGTTCGTTCTTGAAAGAGAAGAGATTGCCAATTATTTTGCAGAAATGTTAGATAAGCATGAGCTTCCACTTCGTGTTACACACAATGATACAAAACTGAACAACGTTATGCTGGATGATAAGACAGGAAAAGGTATCTGCGTCATCGATCTGGATACGGTAATGCCTGGTCTTGCAATGAATGACTTTGGAGATTCTATCCGGTTCGGTGCGAGTACAGCACTGGAAGATGAGACAGATCTTTCGAAAGTATCATGCAGCATGGAATTATTTGAATTATATACCAAGGGATTTTTAAAAGGATGCAATGGTAAACTCACGAAAAAAGAGATCGAACTGATGCCGATGGGAGCAAAGACGATGACATTCGAGTGTGGTATGCGTTTCCTTACAGATTATCTGCAGGGAGATAAGTATTTTAAGATCCACAGAGAAGGACATAACCTCGACAGATGCCGCACACAGTTCAAGCTTGTTGAAGACATGGAAGAAAAGTGGTATACTATAAACGAAATCGTCAAAAAGTATAGTGACAACTAGGAGGTACTGTCATGGCAAAGAAAATATTGATTACTGGAGGCGCCGGATATATCGGAAGTCACACAGCACTGGAACTTTTGAATGACGGATATGAGGTTGTAGTATATGATAACCTTTGTAATTCATCAAAAGAATCTTTAAAAAGAGTAGAAGAGCTTACAGGTAAGCACATTACATTCTATGAAGGAGATGTAAT
>NZ_CAKRAH010000030.1 GCF_934294775.1 uncultured Dorea sp. | reverse complement strand
GAGGATTCTCCCGCAGAGATTTTTCAACCTTCCGGTAACAATACACAAGAAAAGAGTACAATATATTGAATAAGGTGACATTGACCGAAGGGAGCGGCACCGTTTCAATATATTGTACTCTTTTCTGTCCTGATTAAATCCACTAAAAATCTACAAATCCTCCAGATTAATAAACCGAGGCGTCTCCATATGCCTCAAAGTCGTCTCATATATCTTCTTCGTCTCCCCGGCCTTCATACAATCCAGAATATCCATATGCTCCTGATATGTCTGCTCCATTCGTCCACGGTGGGAAAGCGACAACTCAGCGAGCCGTTTCATACGGTACATGAACATCGCAAACACATTGGAAAACTGATCATTTTCCAGATAATCAATGATCTTCGTATGAAACTGGAAATCATACTCTGAAAATTCCTTGATCGAATGTGTCGTTTCCATAATATCTTTCATACATTCCATGATCCAGTCCAGCTCTTTAAAAAGCTTCTTGGCTTTGCGGCTGGTAGATTCCTTTGTGATCTGAACGGTGCAGTAGGTCTCAAGGGCCGAGCGCACCTGGAATGTTTCGTTTACATCTTTTCTGTTCATTTGATGCAGCATGAATCCTTTGCTTGGAATAATATCAATATATCCCTCCTGTGCAAGTCTGTGCACGGCATCCCGGAGAGGGGTTCTGGATATTCCGAGCTCTTTTGATAATTTCGTCTCAGAATACACTTCCTGATAGGAAAAATGATTCTCCATGATCAGATTCTGGAGATAATTATATGCCTGTTCGTTTAATGGTTTCATAGTAGCTCCTTTATTTTACAATAATTATTTATTTAACAAAATACATGCGCTTTTCACTACAAATATCATACATTATGGTTATAGATTGGTCAAGTAGAAAGGAAAAAGCAGTGTGAAAATATTGTTTAAGATGTTAAAAATATAACAGACTAAAACAAGATTATATGTGAAAAATGTACAAAAACAAAGGCGGAAAACTGTAGAAAAAGGAGAAACATAAATAACATCTTGACCGGTATACCGGTATGTAGTAAAGTGAAGTCAGAAACAAAAAAGAACGATACATCACACGGGAAAAGAACACAGATGAACATGAAAATAAAGAAAAGAAAACGCTACATGTTCGTTCTGGTGTGAAAACTGGAAGATGTAAAAAAAGAAAGGAAGTAAAACAAATGAAAGTAGGATTTATTGGACTTGGTATCATGGGAAGACCGATGGCAAAGAACTTATTAAAAGCAGGTGTAGAACTTCTGGTATCTGACCTGAACAAAGAAGCAGTTGCAGACGTTGTAGCAGCAGGAGCAACAGAAGCTACATATGCAGAGATCGGTGAACAGTGTGAAAGAATCATCATCATGGTACCAAGCGGCGCAATTTCAAAATCCATCTTATTCGACGAGGGAGGAGTTGCTTCCACAATCAAAGAAGGAACAGTTGTATGTGATATGAGTTCCGTAACACCGGTAGAATCAAAAGAATGCTACGAAGGACTGAAGGCCAAAGGTGTTGGATTTGTAGACGCACCTGTATCTGGTGGAGAACCGGGAGCAGTTGCAGGAACACTTGCAATCATGGCTGGTGGAGACCAGAAAGACTTTGATGCAATGAAAGAATATTTTGACATTCTTGGATCTTCAGCACTTTTAATTGGTGGAAGCGGAAGCGGAAGTGTTACAAAACTTGCCAACCAGGTAATCGTTAACAACACAATCGCAGTTGTATCAGAAGCATTTGTACTTGCAACAAAAGCAGGTGCTGATCCGGAAAAAGTATACCACGCAATCCGCGGAGGACTTGCAGGAAGTGCAGTACTTGATGCTAAGATCCCAATGATCATCGAGCGTAACTTCAAACCGGGCGGACCAATCAGAATCAACCACAAAGATATCAAGAACGTAGTAAATACAGCACATTCTATCGACGTGCCGATTCCATACACAGCACAGCTGTATGAAATCCTTCAGACACTGAAGATCCATGGACATATGAATGACGACCACGGCGGAATTGTTCAGTACTTCGAAAAACTTGCTGACGTAGAAGTAAAGAAAACAGAAGAATAATAAAAAGAAAGATATAAGTGCCGGACCGGCCGCAGAATAAAACTGTGGCCGGGGCACATAACAGGAACGTTCAAGAGATTACAAAATAAGTGAAATCAAAAAAGATAAGGAGAATGGACATGGCACTGAATGCAGAAGTATTAACTTCATATAAGAAGATAGATGAAGCTTATATCGATGAGCTGTTAAAAAAAGAAATCGAAAAAAACAATAAAAAGATCGTTGTCTTAGATGATGACCCGACAGGAGTCCAGACGGTACATGACATTTCCGTATATACCAACTGGGAAAAAGATACGATCCGTCAGGGATTTGAAGAAGAGAATAATTTATTCTATGTCCTGACAAATTCCAGAGGATTTACAGCTGAGCAGACAACAAAAGCACACAATGATATCGCAGCTGTTGTAGATGAAGTTGCAAAAGAGACAGGAAAAGAATACATCTTCATCAGCAGAAGTGACTCTACACTCCGCGGACATTATCCACTGGAGACAGAACTTCTTAAGAAAAATTATGAAGCAAATACAGGAAAGACCATCGATGGAGAAATCCTTTGCCCGTTCTTCAAAGAAGGAGGAAGATTCACAATCGATGATGTACATTATGTAAAATACGGTGATGAACTGATCCCTGCAAATGAGACAGAATTTGCCAAAGACAAGACATTTGGCTACAGTGCAGCAACAATGCCGGAATATGTAGAAGAGAAGACAAAAGGAGCGTACAAAGCTTCTGATGTTACTTGCATTTCCCTGGAAGATATCCATGACATGAATATCGATAAGATTGAAGAAGAATTGATGGCGGTCAAAGACTTTAACAAGATTATTGTAAATGCTGTGGATTATGCAGATGTAAAAGTATTCTGTGTAGCATTATACAGAGCAATGGCAAAAGGAAAAGTATTCATGTTCCGTACAGCAGCAGCTATCGTAAAGGTTATGGGCGGAGTAACTGACCAGCCGCTTCTTACAAGAGAACAGATGGTAGTAAAAGAGACTACGAACGGTGGAATCATCGTGGTAGGATCCCATACAGATAAGACTACCAAACAGGTAGAAGAGCTGAAGAAGCTGACAGACATTGAATTCATCGAACTGGATGCGACACTGGTAAAAGATGATGAAGCATTTGAAAAAGAAGTACAGAGATGTCTGGATCTGGAAGAAAAGTGCATCAAAGCAGGAAAGACAGTGTGCTGTTACACAACAAGAGCACTGATCACAGCAGATACAGGCGATAAAGAAGATGAACTGAGACTGTCTGTAAAGATCTCAGATGCAGTACAGTCACTGGTCGGACGCTTAAGTGTTACACCAAGCTTCGTTATCGCAAAAGGTGGAATTACTTCGAGTGATGTAGGAACAAAGGCACTTGCAGTGAAAAAAGCAAACGTACTTGGACAGATCAAACCTGGAATTCCGGTATGGCAGACAGGCGAGGAGAGCAAATTCCCTCTGACACCATATGTCATCTTCCCTGGAAATGTAGGAGAGATCACAACGCTTAGAGAAGCAGTAGAAGTACTGACAGAAAAGTAAAAGATTGCAAAAATGGCGGAATATACAGCAATCTGAAAGATATAGAAAATATCAGATTACTGTTTGCACAACGTGTGAACAGTAACAATATCAAAATAAAAATATTGAAATCATAATAAAGGAAACTGCTGCAGAGAAATAAAAAACTCTGCAGCGCAACGCAAGAAAAGAGAGAACATAGGAGGTCTGGTTATGGTAAACGGACTTAGTGGGGAACGGATGTTGATCGGTCTGGGCGTAGGTATCGCTCTTCTGATCTTCCTGGTATTAAAGACAAAGATTCAGGCATTTTTAGCATTGATCGTATGTACAGTTGTAGTTGGTGTGATTGGCGGCATGCCACTTACAAATATCACGATTGAAGTAGACGGAGTAGAGAAAACATTTGGTATTGTAAATTCGATTACTTCCGGGTTTGGCGGAACTCTGGGAAGTATTGGTATCATCATTGGATTTGGCGTTATGATGGGTCAGATCTTCGAGGTGACAGGAGCAGCTAAGAGAATGGCACATACATTCTTGAAACTCTTTGGTAAGAAGAGAGAAGAAGAAGCCCTGGCACTGACAGGATTCTTAGTATCCATCCCGATCTTCTGCGATTCTGGATTCGTCGTACTGGCACCAATCGCAAAAGCTATTTCAAAAGCAACAAAGAAATCAGTGATCGGACTTGGAGCTGCACTTGCAGCCGGTCTTGTAATCACACACTCTTTAGTACCACCGACACCGGGACCTTTAGGAGTCTGCGGAATCTTCGGAGTAGATGTAGGAAAGTTCATCTTACTGACACTGGTACTTGCACTGCCGATGGCAATTGCATGTATCGCATATGCAAGAATGTTCCTTTCTAAAAAATATTACAGAATCCCGAACGAAGAGGGAGAAATCGTAGAAGCACCATATCAGGAGCCAGACTACGAAGCAGCATTTGCAATGGATATGACAGGCGTGCCGGGAGCACTGGAATCCTTCATGCCACTGATCGTACCGATTATCCTGATCTTAATCAACACGGTTGCATCCGCAATGGGAAAAACAGAAGGATTCATGAACATCCTCGTATTCCTTGGACAGCCGATCGTAGCGGTAGGACTTGGACTGATCGTAGCAATCCTTACACTTGGAAGAAATCTTGACAGACACGAAGCCCTTGCAGAGATGGAAAAAGGAATGGCATCAGCCGGAATCATCATGCTGGTAACAGGTGGTGGCGGAGCCCTTGGACAGATCATCAAAGATTCCGGACTTGGAACATTTATGGCAGAAGGACTTGCAAAGACAGCAATCCCGATCATCATCCTGCCACTTCTGATCTCAACAGCAATGAGATTCATCCAGGGATCAGGAACAGTAGCAATGACAACAGCAGCAAGTATCACAGCACCAATCATAGCAGCATCAGGCGTAAGCCCGATCCTCGGAGCAGTGGCATGCTGTGTAGGATCTTTATTCTTCGGATACTTTAACGACAGTTACTTCTGGGTAGTAAACAGAACCTTAGGAGTCAGCGAAGCAAAAGACCAGTTGACGATCTGGTCAGTTACATCAACGGTCGCATGGGCAGTCGGTGTAGTAGAAGTACTGATTCTCAATATCTTCATGTAGACAGAATTTAGAAGAATATAATATCTAAAACAAACAGGTTAAAAGGCCGGCCAAAGAAATGAGGTTTTGAAAAAATCGATAAGGTTCTTTGGCTGGCTTTTCTTTACCAAATCAAGTAGCGAAGCGGATTGCGAATATCCACTTGACTAAAATAAAAAAAGTAAACAAAAATGAACATTGATAATTGTGAATTCAAACAAAAAGATTGACAAAAAATAGATTATATTGACATAAACGAACAAAAGAGATAAAATATAAACATAAACAAACAAGAGAAAATGTTCGAAAATGTAATAATAAAAAAGGAGAATGAATATGCCGCAGTGTGTTGTAATCGCAGATGACCTGACGGGGGCCAATGCGACAGGAGTATTACTAAAAAAGATGAATTACAAAGCATATACAGTGATGAATGCTGAACGGATCGAATTATCGACGCTGGCGGATTGTGACTGTGTCCTGTATCCAACCGACAGCAGGGGTGTGGATGCAAAGATTGCCTATAACCGTGTATACAATGTCTGTAACATGCTTAAGAATGACGAAGTAAAGGTCTATGCCAACAGAATTGACAGCACCTTAAGAGGGAATCTTGGAAGCGAGACGGATGCGATGCTGGATGCTCTCGGAGAGGATTATGTGGCGGTTGTTGCACCGTGTTTCCCGGCATCCGGAAGAATCATATGCGGAGGCTATATGCTGGTCAATGGACTGCCACTTCACAAAACGAACATTGCTGTAGATCCAAAGACACCGGTTAAGATATCTGAAGTCGGACCATTGTTCGCACAGCAGAGTAAATATAAGGTGTCAACTATTTACATGAAAGATCTGATGCACGGCAAACATTACCTGGCAGATCTGATGAAAAAATGTGTGGAAGAAGGAAGCAGGATCATTACACTTGACTGCATCACACAGGAAGATCTGGACCTGATCGCAGATGCAGTTATTACCAGCGGATTAAAAGTGATCACCGTAGATCCGGGGGTATTTACCGCAACATTATCAAGAAAGCTGATCACACCAAATAAGAAAAAACAGAAAACCAAGATCCTTGCAGTTGTAGGAAGTGTCAATGCGAATACAACCGCCCAGATGGAAGAGTTGTGGCTGTCACAGAGAACACACAATGAATTCGTAAAGACAAGGGAACTCTTAGAAGGTGAGGAGCGAAGAGAAAAAGAGATCGCAAGAGTTGTAAAATCAATTCTTGATGAATGCGATAAAAATATCGTATCCACGGTAACAGGTGATGGAATCTATCCGGAGAACCGTATTGATTTTAAGCCATATATGGAACGTTATAACTGCTCACTTGATGAAGTAACCGGCAAGATCAACAGCGCATTTGCAGAGATTACATACCGGATCTTCAAAGCAGAAGAGACATTCAAGGGACTGTATACAAGCGGCGGGGATGTAACCGTTGCCGTGTGCCAGAAATTTGACACTGCAGGACTCAGCCTGTTAGATGAAGTACTCCCGCTGGCAGCGTACGGACAGTTCTTAAAAGGAGAATTCGAAGGTGTCCACATCATTACCAAGGGTGGAAGCCAGGGAGATAAAGATGCAATCAATAAGTGTATCACTTATTTGAAAGAAAAATTATATATTTAATGCCACGGCCTGGAGCGTATCTGAAAATCATTCCAGCAATTTTACAGAAAGCATTTTTCAGACACACTCTGGCAGCAAAATAATCCATGGCATGAAGTGAAGCAAAAAAAGTAAAGTAAATGAAAGGAAGAGAGAACTATGAAAAAACCAATTATTGCAGTACCAATCGGAGACCCGGCCGGAGTCGGACCAGAAATCGTAGCAAAATCCATTGCATCAGATGAGGTATTCCAGATTGCAGTCTGTGTGATCGTAGGAGATAAGAAAATCGTGGAAAAAGCAATCGAGATTACAGAAGAGGACCTGAAGATCAACCTGATCAAGGAACCGGAAGAAGCAGTCGATGAAAAAGGTGTACTGAACCTGATCGATCTTGATAATGTGGACATGGACACATTTGCATATGGAAAAGTCAGCGGCATGTGCGGAAAGGCAGCCTATGAATATATTGCAAAAAGTATCGAACTTGCCAATGCAGGAAAAGTTGACGCTGTAGCAACTACTCCGATCAACAAAGAATCCCTTCACGCAGCAGAGGTTCCATATATCGGACACACAGAGATTTTTGGCGCATTGACGAACACAGAAGATCCACTGACGATGTTCGAGACAAACGGCATGCGTGTATTCTTCCTGACAAGACACGTATCTTTAAGACAGATGTTAGACATGATCAAAAAAGACAGGATCATCGATTATGTAAAACGCTGCACCAAAGCACTGGAAAGACTTGGCGTAAAAGAAGGAACAATGGCAATTGCAGGACTCAATCCACATAGCGGTGAGCATGGACTGTTCGGATGGGAAGAAGTAGAAGAGATCATGCCGGCAATCGAAGAACTGAAAAAAGAAGGCTATGACGTAGCAGGGCCAATCGGAGCTGATTCCGTATTCCATCAGGCAGCACAAGGCAAATACACAAGCGTATTATCTCTGTATCACGATCAGGGACATATTGCAACCAAAACACTGGATTTTGAAAAAACAATCGCGATCACAAATGGTATGCCGATCCTTCGTACATCCGTAGACCACGGAACTGCATTCGATATCGCAGGAAAAGGAATCGTAAGCGCAGTCAGCATGATAGAAGCAATCAGACTGGCAGCCAAATATGCACCAAATTTTACGGGAAAATAAATCTGAAATAAATTAAATATTATACAAAACGCAGGAATGATGTATGGATGGAATGGAGAGGTTAATTACCATGCGATCGGAAGAAGCTTTCGGTGTTAGCTTCTCTGTACAAAAGAATTCCGGAAATACATAAGAGAAAGATGGAGGTCTAATTATGGTAAACGGACTTAGTGGGGAACGGATGTTGATCGGTCTGGGCGTAGGTATCGCTCTTCTGATCTTCCTGGTATTAAAGACAAAGATTCAGGCATTTTTAGCATTGATCGTATGTACAGTTGTAGTTGGTGTGATTGGCGGCATGCCACTTACAAATATCACGATTGAAGTAGACGGAGTAGAGAAAACATTTGGTATTGTAAATTCGATTACTTCCGGGTTTGGCGGAACTCTGGGAAGTATTGGTATCATCATTGGATTTGGCGTTATGATGGGTCAGATCTTCGAGGTGACAGGAGCAGCTAAGAGAATGGCACATACATTCTTGAAACTCTTTGGTAAGAAGAGAGAAGAAGAAGCCCTGGCACTGACAGGATTCTTAGTATCCATCCCGATCTTCTGCGATTCTGGATTCGTCGTACTGGCACCAATCGCAAAAGCTATTTCAAAAGCAACAAAGAAATCAGTGATCGGACTTGGAGCTGCACTTGCAGCCGGTCTTGTAATCACACACTCTTTAGTACCACCGACACCGGGACCTTTAGGAGTCTGCGGAATCTTCGGAGTAGATGTAGGAAAGTTCATCTTACTGACACTGGTACTTGCACTGCCGATGGCAATTGCATGTATCGCATATGCAAGAATGTTCCTTTCTAAAAAATATTACAGAATCCCGAACGAAGAGGGAGAAATCGTAGAAGCACCATATCAGGAGCCAGACTACGAAGCAGCATTTGCAATGGATATGACAGGCGTGCCGGGAGCACTGGAATCCTTCATGCCACTGATCGTACCGATTATCCTGATCTTAATCAACACGGTTGCATCCGCAATGGGAAAAACAGAAGGATTCATGAACATCCTCGTATTCCTTGGACAGCCGATCGTAGCGGTAGGACTTGGACTGATCGTAGCAATCCTTACACTTGGAAGAAATCTTGACAGACACGAAGCCCTTGCAGAGATGGAAAAAGGAATGGCATCAGCCGGAATCATCATGCTGGTAACAGGTGGTGGCGGAGCCCTTGGACAGATCATCAAAGATTCCGGACTTGGAACATTTATGGCAGAAGGACTTGCAAAGACAGCAATCCCGATCATCATCCTGCCACTTCTGATCTCAACAGCAATGAGATTCATCCAGGGATCAGGAACAGTAGCAATGACAACAGCAGCAAGTATCACAGCACCAATCATAGCAGCATCAGGCGTAAGCCCGATCCTCGGAGCAGTGGCATGCTGTGTAGGATCTTTATTCTTCGGATACTTTAACGACAGTTACTTCTGGGTAGTAAACAGAACCTTAGGAGTCAGCGAAGCAAAAGACCAGTTGACGATCTGGTCAGTTACATCAACGGTTGCATGGGCAGTCGGTGTGGTAGAAGTACTGATTCTGAATATCTTCATGTAAATACATTACATAAAACATATATAAAAGCCGGTTGGAAGAAAAGAATTTTGTTATCAAAATTCAGGATAGATCTTTTAACCGGCTTTTGTGGATACCAAAGTTTTCAGTACTGACCGTATTCTTGTAAAAAAATTCCAGCCATGTTATCATGAAGACATCTGAAAAGGGAAATTTATAAAAGAAAGCAGGAAAAAGTAAAATTATGAAAGAAACAACACGCCAGACCCGGATTGTCAGAACATCAGTGCTTGGAATTCTGGTTAATTTATTGATTGCAGTTGTGAAAATTATCATCGGAATGCTGGCTTCATCGATTGCGATCGTATCAGAAGGAATTAATAATGCAACGGATGCAGGATCTTCATTCCTGACCTATGTAGGAAGCAAGTTATCGGCCAGACATCCGGATGAAAAGCATCCATTTGGCTATGGAAGGATCGAGTATCTGACTGGAATGGTAGTCGGGATATTAATCCTGTATGCAGGAATAGAGATGTTAAAAGAATCCGTAGACGGTATCTTTCATCCATCGGAAATGAATGTCAGTATGCTGGCGATCATCATTGTCGCAGTAACCGCAGTGATCAAATTCTTACTTGGAATCTATACGGTGAAAGTGGCAAAATCGGTAGAATATGAAGCACTTCTTGCAGTTGGAGAAGAAGGAAGAAATGATGCATGCTTTTCCATTCTTACCATTCTGTCATCGGTGATATTTTTATTTACGGGATTTTCACTGGATGCGTATGCAGGAATCATATTTTCAATTGTGGTTATAAAAAGTGGGATTGAATCACTGAAAAGTACAGCGTCAGACCTGATTGGAAGATCTGGAAAAGAAGAACTGGCAAAGAAAATATACAGAGAAGTCCGTGCGACAGATGGTGTCATCAGTGCGATAGACATGATGCTGCACGATTACGGACCGGACCGTTACTCCGGATCGGTCAATATCGAGATCGATCATAAGAGAAATATCGGAGAGGTATACGAAGAAATCCACAAACTCCAGCTTAGGATCATGGAAGAATATCACGTAACGATGGTGTTTGGAATCTATGCGGTAGACGAAGATACCGCAAGCGTGTCAGAATTACGAAAATATATCGGAAAATTCGTCCGGTCACAGGAGCATGTAAAGAGCTTTCATGCCTTATACCTGAGTAAAGATACAGATACGATCTATTGTGATTTTATTGTAGACTATGCGTTAAAAGACTGGGAAGAGATGAGAGAATCATTTGAAACATATATGAAAGAACAGTATCCGCAACACAAGATTGCATTAACGATTGAAACGGAATTCGTATAAGCAGAGGTTGTTAAAAATACAGACAACAATTGAAATGCCATGAAGACAGTGAAAAGCCGGATGCAAGGAATATAGACATAGGCATATACAACTGGGGAATAATGAAAAATTGCATGAAACAGGGAGGTAGATGAAGATGCTTGCAGCAGAAAGACAGGCAATGATAGTCGAACTGATCAGGGAAAATGGAAGCGTGCAGGTGGACGAACTGGCAAAAGAACTTGATGTCAGTGCTATGACAATCCGCAGAGACCTGGTAAAACTCCAGAATAGTAATATGATCGAACGCTGCCATGGGGGAGCAGTAGCAAAACAGGAAGTCGCATACGAGACTAAGCAGACAAGTAACAAAGACAGCAAAGAAGCCATTGCAAAAAAATGTGTGGAATACATCAACCCGGGAGATTCTATCTTTTTGGACGCAGGAACAACAACCTGCGAAATCGCAAAGCTGATACAGGACATTCCGGAGATCATCATCGTAACAAATGACCTTGAAATCGCACAGGTATTGAAAAACAGCGACGCAAGAGTCTATATCTGTGGCGGATTAGTACAAAAAGAAACAGGAAGCCTGTTCGGAAGATATGCAACAGAGATGCTAAAAGACTTCCGGTTTGATGTAGGATTCTTCGGGGCAGCATCCATCAATGAAGAATTCCAGGTAACCACACCAACACACGAAAAAATGTGGCTGAAACGCCAGGTACCAAGACAATGCGCAAGATCATATCTGGTAGTAGATCAGTCAAAATTCGGCAAACAATCCATGACCTGGATCAACCAGCTAGAAGACTACACCGGAGTCATCACCGATCGGAAATTCACCCTGGAAGAACTACAAAAAATCCACACCCGGGGCGTAAAAATCATAGAAGCCAAACCGGAAGAGGAAGTATAAAAGAAGAAAACTACAAAAAAGACTGTTGCAGAAAATAGTCTATAATAAATCTGGAAAAAGAATAAAAAATAATATTGCTCAAAGCTACAAATCCAAAACCTATGGCAAGAAAAGCGTATAATGTATCGAATAAGGCGACATTGACCGCAGGGAGCGGCACCGTTTCGATACATTATACGCTTTTCGTTCACTAACTACCCATTTGTGACATCACACACCCACATTTATTTGTAAGTAATCTCCTGTAAATACAACCCTTTCGGATCACAAGGCGCACTATAAGGCAGCAAACTTTCAAAAATATCCTGAATATCATTCACTGAACGATTGCCAAGTCCGACATCCAGAAGAGTACCGATGATGATTCTTGCCATGTTGTGAAGAAAATCATCTGCATGGATCGTAATCTGCATTTCCTCGATATCGCCGTAGATATCAATATCATAGACTTCACGTACAGTAGATTTTGTTCTCTTTGCAGTAGAGAAGTTACGGAAATCATGCTTTCCAACAATCTGCTCTGCAGCCAGCTGCATCAGGTGCTTGTCCGGGATGCGGTAGCAGTGATACGTATATTTGCGGTCGAAGACACTTGGTACGTCATCGATTGTCATACGGTAGACGTATGTCTTGGATGTAGCATTTAACTGTGCATGGAAGCGCTCCGGCATCTCTTTGACATCCAGGATTGCAATGTCCATTGGAAGATAACGGTTGAGATAGTGCTTGATATTCTTTGTGCTGGCATCACAGGAAGTTTTAAAGTTGGCAATCTGTGCATAAGCATGTACACCAACCTCTGTGCGGCAGCCACAGAATAATTCGATATCATCTTCACCGGTCATTTTTCTTAATACTTCCAGAATCTTATTGGAAATGGTATTGCCGGATTCATCTTTTCCAAGACGTGTCCATCCCTGATAACGGCTTCCGTCATATTCGATCATTAATTTTATATTTCTCATGAAAACTCCATTCCGCTGCTTTATTAAAGACAGCTTTTGTTCTGTATTGTTGTTTTTGTCACTGGTTATGTTATGTGTGGACAGTGACATGGTCTTAATTTTTATTTTGTATTTGTCGGAATACATAATTTCAAATCGTTTTAAGTATAGCAAATCCTGTGCTATAATAAAAGAGCTTAAAAAGAAAAAGAGAGGTGTTTTCATGGAAGTTGAGAGCAGAAAAGTATCTGAGTCTATCGTAGAGACCGTTCATATGGTAAGACCACAGCATCTGAATGCAGCAGAGCGACTGTTCGGAGGAGAGCTTATGCAGTGGATCGACGAAGTGGCAGGCATGGTGGGGAAGCGTCACGCCAGAAAGAATGTGATCACGGCATCTGTTGATAACTTAAGATTCCTGCGCGGGGCATATCTGAAAGATACAGTAGTGATTATTGGAAAAGTCACCTATGTCGGAACTACGTCGATGGAAGTAAAGGTAGATACGTATGTGGAGGCATTGAACGGAGAGCGTACACCGATCAATCACGCATTCTTTACGATGGTGGCACTGGATGAAAATGACAAGCCAACCGCAGTACCACGACTGGAACTGGAAACAGAAGAAGAAAAAGAAGAGTGGGTCAAAGGCGAAAAAAGAAGACAAATACGTATGATGCGCAAGGAAGAAGGGCTTTAAAACCCTTCTTTTTTTACATTGCTTTTCATATGACTGCGCACCATATGGACCATCTGATCGATCTGACTTTGTTCTTCCGGGGATTTCCCTTCTTTTAGAATATCAAGAATCAGAGACATTTCCTGAGGGGTGAAGCTGATCCCTTTTTTATTGGCACTGGTGATCAGGGCCATCATAACAGGGGCGAGAGACCGTCCGTTTTTTCCTGCGGTCTGTCTGGAGGCAAGTTTGATAAGTTCCAGCTTGACAGGATCCATATTTTTAAGATCCGGATGATTCATCCATTCGTTCATGCGTACCATCTCCTTTTTCACATTGATCAAGTTCCTGGTCGAAAAGGTTCATATAATTCTGAAATTCCGACTGTTCTTCCCCGGACATCATATTTTTAAAAAAGTCCAGAGGATTGGAAAATGGATTCCCGGAAGCGTGGTCAGAATCTCCATGCGCACCAGAGAAGATACCGGGATCCGAAGACATTCCCTGGAACATTTCCATCATCTGTATCAAGGATGAGATCTGTTCCATCATATTACATTCCTGTTCGTCCATATACGGAGTCAGTTCATCCAGGGAATGAAGGGAAAATGTATGGACAGGAAATCCACGGAAAGAATCCAAAGTAACCCGGAATTCCAGAAATTTGATATAAATACCAAGAAAACGCTGGCTGGCAGGAGGGAGAAATGGCAGAAAAAGCTTCAGTTTATACAAATAGGAGGGTGTGACAGATTTATCAAATGGTGTCATTGGTTTTGAAATCCTTCCTGCCATAGAAAATCCTCCTGTATCAGCGCTTGCGGCAGTAACCAGGCACAGGAAAATTCTGACCAGGTAACTTCCAGTTATATCATATGAAAGAAAGCGGGAGTGTATGACAGCAAAGATAGAATGAAGAGCAGAATGATGAAACCACTCAAAAGAAGGTGGAAATGTATGAGTGCAGAGAAACAGTATGATGATTATGGGGACAGAAAAAGGACGAAGTAAAAACTCCGTCCCGGGAATAGCAAGGTATACAAAAGAAGGTTTAGCATCCACATCCGCATCCGCAACCATTGCCGCATCCACAGCCGTTATTGCCGAATCCGCCACAGCAGCACAGGAGAAGGATGATCCACAGGCAGCTGTCGTTGCCACATCCACATCCGCCGCCACAGCCGTTATTGCCGAATCCACCACAGCAGCACAGGAGAAGGATGATCCACAGACAACTGTTGTTGCCGAATCCGCATCCGTTGTTACATCCACAACCATTACCACATCCGCCGCATCCGCAGTCTCCGCCGAATCTGTCGCGTCCTTCGCATCCGCATCCACAGTTTGCTGTACTTAAATCGCTCATATTGAATCCTCCAATAATGATGTTTACAGTACATCATATGCAAAAGAGGCAGATGTGTGAGAAATTTAAAAGTTCACAAGCCGCTTTACCGAATGCTGGAAATGTTTGGCCTCTCTTTTTAGCTTCAGACGTTTTAATGTGTTGACATCCGTTTTTACATAATCATCATACAGAGTCAGAAGATAAGAGATCGGAAGATTACGGTTCTTGTTCCAGGTAAATAAAAGCCAGTTCATAATCTCCGGGTGCCAGTAACGGGCCGGTATCTGGGCATCCTTTAATACAAAGGTATAATGAATTGCCTGATCCGCCAGTTGCGAAAGGCGGTAGGCATGTGTGCGTTCTTTGAAGAGCCGGTTGCTTTCCTGAGTGATCTCGTAAAGAGAGTCTGCAACCCGCCAGTATGTAACAAAAGAAACTTCTTCCGGAAAAGGAGTTTCTTCCATATTATATATGTTAAAACTTCGTTTCTTTTTGGCTGACTTTTTGCCAAAAAGTTTCGTATCGTAGGCTGCGCGCTTATCGGGATCGGATAAGACCCGGTAGGCTTCAAGGATCAGCTGCATCTGCTTTGTGGTGTCAATCCCTTTTTTCATATTGACATCGGGATGATACTGCTTGGCCAGCAGATTCTTGGCAGCAGATAATTCCTCGGGCGTGGCAGTCTGGGATACGCCAAGTATTTTATAGTAGTTCTTTTTCGCCATATGATATATTCTCCCCTTAATAAATATATGATGTAAGCGTGGAAAATATTCCGAAGCTTATATTACTATATTTTATGACTATAGTCAAAAGATAAAATGTAGAAAATATACAAATATAAAACTGCTGTTGTTACTATTCACCGGCAGGAATTTTCTGAATAGTAACTCCCGGATAAAAAATATGATTAAGTGTAAAGAAAAAATACTTGACACCCAGTGGGATTTGTTATATGATATCACAGGTGAGAGACATGAATGAAATATTAGAACAGGCATTATTATATGATTTTTATGGCGAACTTCTGACAGATCATCAGAAAGAAGTGTATGAGCAGTTTGTTCTGGAAGACCTATCTCTTGGTGAGATTGCCAGAGAAGAAGGAATCAGCAGACAGGGTGTACACGATCTGGTAAAGAGATGTTCCCATACACTGAAAGGCTACGAAGAGAAACTTCATCTGGTAGAGAAGTTCGTGTCGATCAGAGACAAAGTAAAGCAGATAGACGAATTGCTGGACGGATACGATAAGGAGAATGCACAGCAGCTTGTTGCAGACATCCGCAAGATATCCGATGAGATTATAGAGGAGTTATAGCATGGCATTTGACAGCTTGACAGAAAAACTTCAAAACATATTTAAGAACCTGCGGAGCAAGGGACGTCTGACAGAAGACGATGTAAAAGAAGCGTTAAAAGAGATTAAGCGTGCGCTGCTTGCAGCTGATGTTAACTTTAAAGTTGTAAAAGACTTTATCAAAAAAGTACAGGAACGCGCGATCGGTCAGGACGTAATGAATGGTCTGAATCCGGGACAGATGGTAGTCAAGATTGTAAATGACGAACTGATCGAACTGATGGGATCTGAGACCACAGAGATCAAGCTTCAGCCGGGAAGTGCAATTACCGTCATTATGATGGCCGGACTTCAGGGAGCAGGTAAGACGACGACAACTGCAAAGCTTGCCGGAAAGTTCAAACTAAAAGGCAAGAAACCACTGCTGGTTGCATGTGATGTCTACAGACCGGCTGCAATCAAGCAGTTACAGGTCAATGGTGAGAAGCAGGGCGTGGAAGTATTCTCCATGGGTGAGAATCACAAGCCGGCGAACATCGCCAAAGCGGCACTGGAACATGCGCAGAAGAATGGCAACAATCTGGTCATTCTCGATACAGCAGGACGACTTCATATAGATGAAGACATGATGGAAGAGCTTGCAGAGATTAAGCAGGCAGTAGAAGTACATCAGACCATACTCGTAATTGATGCGATGACAGGACAGGATGCCGTAAATGTGGCAAAAGAGTTCAACGAAAAAGTTGGCATCGACGGTGTGATCGTAACCAAGCTTGATGGTGACACCCGTGGTGGTGCGGCACTGTCAGTAAAAGCAGTAACAGGAAAGCCGATCCTGTATGTAGGTATGGGAGAAAAGCTTTCAGATCTGGAACAGTTTTATCCAGACCGTATGGCATCCAGAATCCTTGGAATGGGTGATGTCCTTTCATTGATTGAAAAAGCAGAAGCAGAGATTGATGAAGAAAAAGCCAGGGAGATGACCCAGAAACTTAAGAAGAATCAGTTTGACTTTGACGATTATCTGGAAAGTATCAAACAGATGAAGAACATGGGTGGTCTTGGAAATGTCATGAGCATGCTGCCGGGTATCGGCGGAGCCATGGGCGGCAAGATGAAGGGAATCGATGATGAACAGACCGCTGAGGCGGAAAAGAAGATGGCAAGAATGGAAGCAATGATTCATTCTATGACACCGGCAGAAAGATCAGATCCGGATATCCTTAGCCCATCCAGAAAGCATCGTATTGCCAAAGGTGCAGGAGTGGACATCAGTGAAGTGAACCGTATGGTAAAACAGTTCAATGAGATGAAAAAGCTAATGAAGCAATTTGGCAAAGCAGGAAAGAAGAAAAAATTCGGATTTCCATTTTAGCTGGTAAGGGATGCATAAAGACGACATCCAAAAGACAGCACAAAGAATTATGATATACCGCGAATTCCGCGTTATATAGATACAAAAACAAATAATGAAAATATTACAATTTATGGAGGTAATTTAACATGGCAGTAAAAATGAGATTAAGAAGAATGGGACAGAAGAAGGCTCCTTTCTATAGAATCATCGTAGCAGATTCTAGATCACCAAGAGATGGTAAATTCATCGACGAGATCGGAACATACGATCCTAACTGCGATCCAAGCGCAATCAAAGTTGACGAAGAAGCAGCTAAAAAATGGCTTGCAAATGGTGCTCAGCCTACAGAAGCTGTTGCAAAGATCTTAAAAGCAGCTGGCATCGAAAAATAATTATGCCACTGGAGGTGTGCAATTATGAAGGAATTAGTTGAAGTAATTGCGAAAGCATTAGTCGACGATCCGGAAAGCGTTGTAGTAAATGAACGCGAAGAAAAGAAAACAACAGTCCTGGAAGTTAAGGTTGCAGAAGCCGATATGGGTAAAGTAATCGGAAAACAGGGACGCATTGCAAAGGCAATCCGCTCAGTTGTGAAAGCCGCTGCAGCAAAAGAAGATAAGAAAGTTATCGTTGATATCATGGACTAAGTATATGGATGGGGATGACCCATTTTGTCCGGGGACAGGCCCGTTTGTGTGGTCTGTCCCTTTTATCTTCTATAGATACCAGAATATAAGGAGTATAGATATATGGAAGAATTATTACAAGTAGGTGTAATCACCTCTACACATGGCGTGCGTGGGGAAGTAAAAGTATTCCCGACAACAGATGATGCAGCCAGATTTAAACAACTGAAACATGTACTTTTGGATACCGGAAGAGAGATGAAACCACTGGAAATCCAGGGTGTAAAATTCTTCAAACAGTTTGTAATCCTGAAGTTCAAAGGAATCGACAACATCAATGACATTGAAAGATACAAAAGATGTCCGCTGCTGGTAGAGCGTAAAGACGCCGTGGAACTGAAAGAGAATGAATACTTTATTGCTGATATGATCGGAATCCAGGTAGAGACAGAAGACGGGGAGGTATTCGGAACCCTGAAAGATGTTATGGAGACCGGAGCAAATGATGTCTATGTAATCGATACGGAAGAACACGGTGAAGTATTGGTTCCGGCTATCAAAGAATGCATTCTGGATGTAGACGTAGAAAACCGTAAGATGACGATTCATCTGATGGATGGACTGATCTAGGAGGCTTGGGTTATATGAATTTTTATATTATGACTTTATTTCCGGAGATGGTGATGGACGGGTTAAATACCAGCATCACCGGACGTGCGGTGAAGAATGGACTTCTGTCGATAGAGGCGTTGAATATCCGTGATTATGCATTTAACAAGCACCACAGTGTAGATGATTACCCGTATGGCGGCGGTGCCGGGATGCTGATGCAGGCAGAGCCGGTGTATCAGTGTTATGAGGCGTTAACGGAGAAGATAAAGCAGAAAAAGAGAGCAAGAGTGATCTATCTCTCTCCGCAGGGACAGACATTTAACCAGACAATGGCAGAAGAATTTGCACAAGAAGAGGATCTGGTCTTCTTGTGCGGACATTATGAAGGAATCGACGAACGTGTCCTGGAAGAAATCGTTACAGATTATGTATCCATCGGGGACTATGTCCTGACCGGCGGGGAACTTCCGGCGATGATCATGATCGACTGTATCTCAAGACTGGTGCCGGGTGTGCTTCATAATGATGTATCTGCAGAATTCGAAAGCTTTCAGGATAACCTGCTGGAATATCCGCAGTATTCAAGACCGGAAGTCTGGCATGATAAGAAGGTACCGGAGGTACTGATGTCCGGACATCATGCCAATATTGAAAAGTGGAGAAGAGAGCAGTCAGTGATCCGTACAGCTAAGAACCGTCCGGATCTGCTTGAAAAAGCCGAACTTACCAAAAAAGAATTGGAATTAGTTAAATCACTGTCTGAACAGTAGTAAAATTCTGTGGCAGAATTAATCAGAAAAACGAAAAAATCCTTGTAATTTGGTCATGGATATGATAGAATGTAGCATGTTGTGAAGAAAATAGATGGTCCTCTGGTACGAAGCGTATTAAGAACATCCAAGTAAACAAGGAGGTCACACATAATGAACGATATTATTAAGAACATTGAAGCTGCTCAGTTAAAAGAAGTAGCACCAGAATTCCACGTTGGAGATACTGTTAAAGTTTACGGAAAGATCAAAGAAGGAAACCGTGAAAGAGTACAGATTTTCGAAGGAACAGTCCTGAAGAGACAGGGTGGCGGAGCAAGAGAAACATTTACAGTTAGAAAATTCTCTAACGGTATCGGTGTTGAAAAGACTTGGCCAGTACACTCACCAAACGTTGAAAAGATTGAAGTAGTAAGAAGAGGTAAAGTAAGAAGAGCTAAACTGAACTACTTAAGAGACCGCGTTGGTAAGAAAGCTAAAGTTAAAGAATTAGTAAAATAATCAGGAAATTGAATGTGAAAAGGACAACTACATAAAGTAATTGTCCTTTTTGTGATATTACCATATATTCGTAAGGATCTGCCAATGACAGGTCCTAAAGATAAGGGGATTATATGAGACGCAGAAGAGATCTGGATTTTGAAAAACGAAGACGCTCCAGAAAAGCCAGGTACCGGAAGAAAAAAGTAAAAGCAAAGATGCGCGAGATCGGAATGCTGCCAACACAGAAGCAAAAGATCCGTATGAGTTTTGATTCGGTAATTGCAGGACTGATCTGGGCGTTTAAAATCGCAGTCACCTGTCTGCTGGCATTTGTCGCTGTATATTATTTTGGACAGCGCGTAAGCACAATAGGAAATTCTATGAATCCGGTGCTGAATAATGCGGACATGGTATTGGTGAACAGAATCGTATATAATGCATCGTCACCAAAAAGGGGAGATATTATCGTATTTAAGCCAAAGGGGAATGAGAATGCACATTACTATACGAAGCGTATTGTAGGACTTCCGGGAGAGACCGTGCAGATGATTGAAAATAAAATCTTCATCAATGGCGAAAAGTTAGAAGAAGATTATGAGACGACAGAGATTGACTCTGCCGGAATCGCCGCAGAAAAGGTAAAACTTGGCGGAGACGAATATTTTGTACTGGGAGACAACCGTAAGAACAGCGAGGACAGCAGAAATGCAGATATAGGAAAGGTAAAACGTTCTTATATCTATGGGAAGGCATGGTTTGTATCGTCCCCGAGAGAAGACTTTGGATTTATAAAATAAAGGAGAAAAATATATGCATTTTCAGTGGTATCCAGGGCACATGACAAAAGCAAAGCGCATGATGCAGGAAAATATCAAATTGATCGATCTTGTGATCGAACTGGTAGACGCAAGGGTTCCGGTAAGCAGCAGAAACCCGGACATCGACGAACTTGGCAAGAACAAAGCAAGACTGATCCTGCTGAACAAATCAGATCTTGCAGAAGATAAATGGAACGACGCATGGTCAGAATATTTCCGCGAAAAAGGATTTTCTGTTGTAAAAGTCAATTCCAAAAAAGGCGGCGGGATCAAGTCGATTAACAACGTGATCCAGGAAGCATGTAAAGAAAAGATTGAAAGAGACAGAAAAAGAGGCATCTTAAATCGTCCGGTGCGTGCGATGGTCGTCGGCATCCCGAATGTAGGAAAGTCGACATTCATCAATGCGCTGGCAGGAAAAGCCTGTGCGAAGACGGGTAACAAACCAGGCGTTACAAAAGGAAAACAATGGATCAGACTGAATAAGAACGTAGAACTTCTGGACACACCGGGAATCCTGTGGCCAAAATTCGAAGACCAGGCAGTCGGTCTGAAACTGGCATTCATCGGTTCGATCAAAGACGAGATCATCCAGACCGAGGAACTGACAGCAGAACTTGTAAAATTCATGAATGAGAACTATCCGGGAGTACTGGAGAACAAGTATAACGTAGAAGAAGATGCAGATCCGTATGGAATGATCGCAAAGATCGCACAGAGCAGACACTGTCTTGTGCGTGGAAACGAACTGGATACGGAAAAAGCATCACAACTTTTGATGGACGATTTCCGTAACGGACGTCTGGGACGCCTGACACTGGAATATCCAGAACAGTTTTAGGAAGGATCATACGGAAAAATGGCAAGACGTTCAAACAGAGATGACGAAAGATACGATTCCTATGATTCCGGAGAAGAAAGAGAATCCAGCATACTAAGAGAACTTGGCGGCTGGATTCTTTATATACTGATTATTATCGGGCTTACATATCTGATCATTACATTTGTAGGGCAGCGGACAAGGGTCAGTGGTTCGTCGATGGAAACGACATTACATAACGGAGACAATCTGATCGTGGATAAATTATCTTACCGGTTCCGGGATCCGAAGCGATATGATATCATCGTATTTCCATATAAATATGAAGAAAACACCTATTATATCAAGCGTATCATTGGCATGCCGGGAGAGACCCTGCAGATCAAAGATGGTTATGTATACATAGATGGTGAACAGCTTACAAGTGACATTTATGGAAATGAACTGATCGAAGATCCGCAGACGGCAGAAGATCCGGTAACGCTAGGAGAAGATGAATATTTTGTAATGGGAGATAACCGCAATCACAGTATGGACAGCCGTGATCCAAGTGTCGGTGTCTTAAAAAAGAGTGACCTGATGGGAAGAGCATGGGTACGGATCTATCCATTTAACAATGTGGGAGTAATTCGGCATGAATAAACGAGAAGAAGAGAAAAAGAGAAAACAAGAAGAAAAGCTTCAGAAAGAACTGGAACGCACAGCGGCGATGAGTGTGTACGAGAAACAGTATAGCGACTGCCAGTACATCTGCGGAATCGATGAAGTCGGACGTGGACCATTCGCAGGTCCGGTTGTGGCGGGAGCCGTAATCCTTCCAAAAGACGATCCGATCTTGTATCTGAATGATTCGAAGAAGTTATCAGAGAAGAAACGTGAAGCGTTATATGATGAGATCATGGAGCGTGCAGTTGCAACCGGAATCGGTATCGTAAGTCCGGCAAGGATTGATGAGATCAATATCCTGCAGGCAACATATGAAGCAATGCGTATGGCAATCCAGAATCTTGGTGTTACACCAGACCTTTTGCTGAATGACGCAGTGACGATACCGGAAGTGGATATCGCACAGGTGCCAATCATCAAGGGAGATGCCAAAAGCGTGTCTATCGCAGCGGCAAGTATCATAGCCAAAGTAACCAGGGACCGCCTGATGGTAGAGTATGACAGCGTGCTTCCGGGGTATGACTTTGCAAGTAATAAAGGATATGGAACGAAGAAGCATATCGAAGGACTGAAAGAACTGGGACCATCACCGATACACAGGATGACGTTTATAAAGAAATATGTATAAGAAGAAAAATAACCGGGAAACAGGAACTCGTTATGAAAAGATAGCCGGCGCCTGTCTGGAGGAGAAAGGCTGCCGGATTCTGGAATATAATTATCGCTGTAAGTGTGGCGAGATTGATATTATTGCTGAAGATGGGGAGTATCTGGTGTTCTGTGAGGTAAAGTACCGTGGATCTGACCGGAAAGGACATCCGTCGGAGGCGGTCGATTATGCAAAACAGAGGGTGATTTCAAAAAGTGCATTGTATTATATCACAGTTCACCATATGGAGGATCGGCCGTGCAGGTTTGATGTGATAAGCTGCGAGGGTATTCCGAAAGTGGAACTGTTAAAAGAATCCTCAGATATGAGCGGGCTGGAAATCATACATTATGAGAATGCGTTTGATTATATAGAATAATATGAGTGTCAAAAAATGTGGATATTTATATTAGATGTGAAATGAGGCGAATTCTGCAACACGAATACAGAATTGTTTTTTAGATGTGCTTTAAAATATAAGAGGACAATACTGCGGGATTGTGAAAATGTATCATACACAGGAAAGGATAAAAGGCGGGAACATGAGTCTGGGCTTACATTATAAAAATCAGAAACACATATTTGAAGAAAAAGAAGTGGCGGGAGTACCCTTCTTAAGCTATCCGATGTTAGAAAAGACCGGAATTGTCAATCATGGATTCTCCACAAAACTTGGCGGAGTCAGCAAAGGCTGCTGGGCGACCATGAATATCAGCACAACCAGAGGCGATGATCCGGAAGATGTAAAAGAGAACGAACGGCGGATTGCCCGTGCGATCGGAGTAAAGCCGGAAGACTTTACATACACGAATCAGACACATACCACGAATGTAGCAGTTGTCCGTGCAGAAGATAAAGGAAAAAGATTCATGGAGACGGACGGTATGATTACCAATGTACCGGGAATCTGCCTGGTGACATTCTATGCGGACTGTGTCCCGTTATATTTTGTAGATCCGGTGAAAAAAGCAATCGGACTGTCGCATTCCGGATGGAGAGGAACCGTCGGAAAGATGGGAAAAGTAACCGTTGAGAAGATGCAGGAGACATATGGCTCTGATCCGGCAGATATCTATGCGGCTATCGGACCATCCATCTGCCAGGACTGCTATGAAGTCAGCGAAGATGTGATCGAAGAATTCCGGAAAAGTTTTGATAAGACATATTGGCCGGAACTTTTTTATAAAAAGGAAAACGGCAAGTATCAGCTGAACCTCTGGAAGGCGAATGAGCTGATCTTTCTGGAGTCCGGGATTGTTCCAGAGCATATCGCAGTGACGAATGTATGTACACACTGCAATCCGGAGATTCTGTTCTCACACCGGACGACGGGAAATAAGAGGGGAAATTTAAGTGCATTTCTTGCACTGAAAGAAAAGTAAAATTACAAAAATAAAATCATGTGCTCCTAAAATGTGTCTGAAAAACCATTTTGGCAATCTATATAACCTGCTTTGCGGTATATATGTCTTCAGTCGGTTGAAATAGAAGGGGTAGTGATTCAGAATGAAACAAGGGGAAATATCATATGACAGATACAACAATTGCGGATACAACGCAGGAAGTAACAGAGGCAACACAGGAAGCCGTGGATAAAGTCAGTCGTCTGACGCAATACGTGCAGGACAGCATTCCATCATTGATTTCATTTGGACTGCAGGTAATTATGGCGCTGATTGTATTTTTTGTCGGCCGTCTGGTGATCAAATGGATCAGAAAGATTGTAAGAAGATCCTTCGAGCGTTCCGGTGCAGATAAAGGCGTGGAACAGTTCGTAGATTCACTGCTGAAATACGGTTTATATGCGCTTTTGATCTTCACACTGATTTCAGGACTGGGATTTGATACGACTTCAGTGGCAGCATTGGTTGCATCGAGTGGTGTAGCTATCGGTCTTGCTTTACAGGGAAGTCTTTCGAACTTTGCAGGCGGTGTCCTGATTCTGCTGCTGAAACCATTTGCGGTCGGAGATTACATCATTGAAGACACCAATGGAAAAGAAGGAACGGTAAAGGAAATCCAGATCTTTTACACCAAACTTACAACAATCGATAATAAGACCATTGTAATCCCAAACGGTATGCTGACCAACAATAGCATTACCAATGCATCTGCAAAAGATGAACGACAACTGGATCTGCGTGTCGGCATTTCTTATGACGCAGACATCAAAAAGGTAAAATCCGTCATCGAAAATGTACTGGTGAAGGATGCAAGCATCATCAAAAACGAACAGATTCTCGTATTCGTTGACGATCTTGCAGACAGCGCAGTTGTACTTGGCATACGTGCATGGGTCAAAAACGAAGAATACTGGGATACCAGATGGAGAATGCTGGAGGAAATCAAGCTTGCATTAGATGAAAATGAGATCGAAATTCCGTATCCACAGATGACGGTGCATATGTCGGAGAATGCATAGTATAGAAAATCTGCTAAAAAAACACTTGCAAATATGTAAAAATACGGTATAATAATATTTGTGGCTGTCAAAGCCACAAATGCTGGAATAGCTCAGTTGGTAGAGCACTTCACTCGTAATGAAGGGGTCGTCGGTTCAAGTCCGATTTCCAGCTTGGATAAATAGGAGGGTAATGTGATTTAAGAAAATTGCATTGCTCTTTTTTGATACCAAAGTATGCAAGAGAAGCTAAAAATCCTTTCTGATATTTTAGATATACATATCTGATATACTTTAGATATGTCACAACCATTTTGATATTATTATAAACAAAAAATATAAATTAATCAATGAGAAAAGTATTCCCTTTTTTTAAAATACGAGTATAATAATTACCGTTCACGAGTAGATGTTCCGTAAGTTGAAAACTTGGCCTTGTCCACTCGTGGAGATGAAAGGGGAAAAAGACACATGAAAAAAAGATGGAAACAAAAACTGCTGTCCATCCTGATCCCGGTTCTATTCGTGATCGGAATGATCGGATCAGACATGAACGTACAGACGGTCCAGGCAGCAGGAACCACAGGCGCCAGTCAGACGAATGCAGGAGAGATGAAAGTACATTTCCTGGATGTCGGACAGGGACTTTCTATTTTGGTGCAGTCAGAAGGAAAGACGATGATCTATGATGGCGGAGATAAGAAGACATCGAGCTTCGTAGTTGCCTATCTGAAAGATCAGGGTGTTACAAAGATCGACTACCTGATCAGCAGCCACTACGATGCCGATCATATGGCGGGACTGATCGGATGTCTGAATGCATTTGATGTAAAACACGTCATATCAAGTAACTACGTACATACAAGCAAGCTTTATAAGTCATTTGTAAAAGCCGTAAAATCAGACGGACTAAAAATGCAGCATCCAAAAGTAGGAAAGACATTTTCCTTTGGAAGTGGCTCGTTCGAGATTCTGGCACCGTCTAAGATCGAGACTAAGGGAAGCAACAATAACTCCGTAGCGATCAAGCTTGTCAATGGTCAGAACAGCTTTGTATTCACTGGAGACGCAGAGCATGAAAGCGAAGCCGCCATGTGTGCATCCGGCATAGACTTAAGCTGTGACGTACTGGTGCCGGGACACCACGGATCAGCGACAGCCTCGTCTTGGGATTTCTTACAGGAGACCGTACCGGAATATGCCATCATCAGCTGCGGAAAAAATAACAAATACGGCCATCCAGATAAAGATACCATGGATAAGCTCCAAAGCATGGGTATACAGGTGTACCGTACAGATAAGCAGGGAACGATTGTCGCAGCCAGCAACGGTACAGACATAAGCTGGAGTGCAGAAGCCTGCAATGATTACACCCCGGGAGATGAAGAAGACCAGGGAACCCAGCCGGCAGGAACGACCAGTGGAAGCAGCACGACAGCAGGTACAACAGCTTCAGCAGTATCAGGAAATTCGAATAATACTGCTATAGCAGGAGATGCGTCAACGGAACAGGTGTGGGTATCTGCAACAGGTTCCAAGTATCACAGAATTAATAACTGCGGACGTATGAACCCAAACAACGCAAGACAGGAGACCAGGGCACAGGCAGAAGCAGAGGGACTTGGACCGTGCAGTAAGTGTTATTAAAAATTACAACAATCTAGAGATTAAAACGATAACTTATGCTATGATAATATAGTAGATGTGAGGAATCAGTGCAGGAATTTGCTCGTGCAACCGAATCCAAAAGAAAATATGAACACATTAAAATATGGAATTACAATCATATATATCAGCCTCTTGTGCGTGATTGCGGGGAAAGACTGGAAATATCAGAAAATTGATAACCGGTTCCACCTGGCAATCATGTGTCTGACGCTGTGCGAGATGTATTTGAAAATGGGACTGCCATGGCAGGAACGGATTATAGGAGCCGTTGCCGTGGCGGTCCCTATGTGGCTACTTGCTGTGTACTTAGGAGGCGGATTCGGTGGAGGAGATATAAAACTGATGGCAGTTTCTGGTCTGATGATTGGTAGAAATGAGATTATACAGGCCGCGGTAACAGGAATTGTGTTAAGCGGAATATACTGTGCCGGAATGCTGGTGAACGGAAAGATAGGAAGAAAAGATACATTTCCATTGGGACCATTTCTGGCGGCAGGTATTATAATACGGGTTATGTGCTGCGGTTGTAATTGAGATGAAAAGCATAAAAATAAAATATTTCCTGTGCTGTTTGATGTGAAAAGGATAATAAAAACAAAAAATAGTATGTATATGTAGAAAAATCCAAAGGATATGCCTAGACGGAAAAAGACATCTATGATAGTATGAATATGAAAAATTATGTATATTTCAAAAAATATGCAGAGGAGAAGAAACAAACAATGGCAGCCTTGAACGTCAAAAAAGGAACAAAAATGCAATTAGCATTAGATACAAAAGTTGGACAGGAACCACAGTTCAATATGGTCAGTACATTCAATAAAGCATTAGATGAATCAGCATTTCTGGTATCCATTCCGATGCTGGATGGAAAGCCGATGGATATAGATGAAAGTCAGAAAATCTTATTCCGATATGAAGAAGGAGAAGAGACACGCCTGGTAGCAGGATACGTAGATGATGTAGTAAAAGAAGGCATCAGACGTTACTGGAAAGTACGAAGAGTCACAGAAAACAGACAGTTCGTAAAACGTATCGATGTCCGTATGAAAGTAGAATTGCCAATCGAGTATATGCAGGATACATGGGCGCTCAATTCAGAGGGTGAAATCGATAAGGAAAAAGGCGAGACCATGGATATCTCAAACAACGGTCTTGCGGTATATATGAACCGTTGGTTTGATGTGGGCGAGACCTGTATCTTCACATTACCAAGACTTGGAACCGCATCAAACGGAGTACAGGAACTGGAAGTAGTCGGAGTTATATGCTGGATGAGAGAGATGCCAAAAGGCGGACCATTCCGGTTCGTAGCAGGTATCCAGCTGAGATTTAACGGCACAGAGGAACGTAAAGATATGCAGGATTATGTAGCTTATGTAAAGGATCGATATAAGCTGTAAGAAAAAGCATGAGAAGAAAAAAAGAAAAAGTGAATGAAAAAGCGAAACGAGATCAGAAAAAAACTGATCAGGAACAAGTAAATACAGAAGAAACAGAAGGCTATCAGGAAATTCCGGAAGACGAACCGAAGAAAAAGAAAAAAAAGAAACGGTTTGGCAAAAAGAAAGAGGCTGATCAGATTGTCCGGATAGAAGAAGTGGAAAAACTGATGGAAAAATACGGCGATGACGTGGATCCAGAAACCATTGTCAGTATGTATATTCCTCACAGACGTCCGAAAAGAATCGGTGCCGCACTTCTTCGTATGGATAAGATACATATCATATTGATGGGAATGATGACAGTGGTTGCAGTATTATTCTTAATTGCATTTTCACAGGAAAAGATGGGGAATTTTACGATCAACCTGAACCGTCTGGAATTATACCGGAGAGGAATTGCCATATCGAATTCCGGGGATTTTGAGAAAGCAACTGCAAGACTGACCGCAAGTGCAGTAAAAGACGCAACGAATATATCAATAGAAGATCTTCCTGAAAATCTGGACAAAAAAGAAGGAAGCCATAACGGAAAGAACTATATGGCATATACCTACTATGTAAGAAATGCCGGGAAAGAAGATCTGGGCTACGTAGCAAGGATAACCATGGATTCTGCTGCAAAAGGAGCAGAAGATGCTGTGCGTGTCGCAGTATGGAAGAATGGGAAACGGGTAGTGTACGCAAAAGCTGCAAAAAACGGCAAGGCAGAAAAAGGATGTAAGAAATTCAAATCCAAAGATATCGTCTGCCAGTACAAGGAAGATCAATTCCTTGTAGGAAATGTGGATAAATACACGATTGTAATCTGGATGGAGGGGGATGACCCGGAGTGTGTAGATTCTATCATCGGAGGAAGTGTACAGTTCAGTATGAATATAGATTCAGATTATGGTGATAATACGAATCTGGCATGGAAATTTGTAAAAGACCTGAAGGATACACTGACAGGTGACAAACCAATCAGTGCTGCAGGAAACGAAGCACCGAATGACAGCTACTATTCTGACAGAGAGATTACATGGAAAAATCGTAGAAATAAATAATACAGGTATAAACAGTGCCACAACCACTGCTTATATATAGATGAAATCTTGAGGAATAATGCAAGATGAAAGTACAGTAAGAAGAGATAAAAACAGATGACATTTTACAAAAGATACGGATATTAAAAAGAAGCCATCTCACAGTACTGACCTGTCATGAGATAACATCCTCACCGGTAACGGTGGTGGAGATAATCTTTCAACCGGGCCCGGTGAGAGTATCATCTGATAACAGGTCGATACTATGAAAAGTTATCTGAAGATAAGATCCCTTCACACTGAGAAAAATGAATGGGAGGAAATAAAATGAACGAAACAAAAAGCGTAAAAGCGCTTAAGAAACAATTAGCAGCAGCAATTGCCATGGTACTGGTTGCCGCTATCGCGCTGGGATCAAGTACGTATGCTTGGTTTGTGAGTAATAATAATGTAGATGCAATTACAACAGATATTAGTGCACAGTCTAACTCTGCTTATCTTGTAATTCAGGAAGCAACTG
>NZ_CAKRAH010000029.1 GCF_934294775.1 uncultured Dorea sp. | reverse complement strand
TTCCACGATTTAAATTTTCATCATCTTCGACCACGAGTATACCTGGCATAGCATATGCACCTCTCTTTATTAACTATCCAGAATAGAAATTAGCTTTTGTTCATCTTCCGCATCCAAGACATATTAAAACAATTCCGATTTTTAAGATAAACGCAAGCCACAAAAAACATGGCTTGCGTTTATCTTACATCCAATCACTTTCAACGTCTTCCATTTTTTTCACAAGCGTATCCTTAAGAACACTAAAAGCTGGAATAAAACTATCCCGTATCAACATAATCATTTCATCAACTTCATCCTCATTATATATATGAACAGAAGTATTTCTCTTTTTTAACATAAGCAACCATACTCCGGAATCATTGATGAATCCTATTTTGTAACCCAACTGTAAAATTTCACGGGGAGACCCCGTAGAAGCCCCCTCTACACCATGCAATCTCATAATTTCCTGTAATGCTTTCCATGCAAGTTCAAAAGTAAGATTAAATTGTCCTATGATTCCTGTTCGATATATATCATTCGTTTCGGCAAGCTGAAAATCTGCGTCTGCCAATATAGCCAGACAATTGATAAAGTTATCAAGCTTTTTCATAAATTGTGACACCGTCCCTTTCTATTTCTTGTTTCAATTCATCCGAAATTGTTACATCTGCCTGTACGATATCAAACATCAATAAAGAATGGGTCTTCTCTTTAACATCCCAATAAAAATGCTCAAAATCTCCACCATATACGGCGATGTCTATATCGCTTCTTTCTGTATGGGTGCCTCGTGCACGAGAACCAAATAATATGATCTTTGTAATAGCATATTTTTGTGCAAAAGTAGAAAGTTCCCTTAGTATTCGATCTGGTAAATTATACTTCATATTCAGTACTGCCTCCCTAATATAGCATCCGTACCTATAATTATTTTTAAGCATAGCACATTTTTACTTAATTAACAAGTATTCAAAAATATATAGAACCAATACTTTTTTTCAATTCTAAAAACTGAAATTTAGCGAAGCCTTTGCAACGATAAATTTCTGCTCCATGACATCACATAATCTTTTTCACCAGTATCCTTATCCAAGCCACTATGCTGAACCTCAAAGCCTTCTCTTTGATAAAAAGATATCGCCCGTGTATTTTTTGTGTATACGTTCAAAATTAATTTACTTCTTTTATCCTTTGCATAATTCAACAGGATTTTACCTATCCCCTGCGATTGCTTTTCATCAGAAACAAAAATGCCCTCAATATACTCACCATTCAGCCCTATAAATCCTTGTATTTCTTGATTATCCTCATAGACATAAACAGTTGCCTGTAATAGCAGTTCTTTTACTAATTCAAAATTACTTTTCCAATATTGAGCAGGAATAAAATAATGTGCCTTTATATTTGTATCCTGCCATATATCTGCAACTTTATTTATATCTGATTTTTGTAATTCTCTAATCATATCCTGCTATCCTTTCATTCTTCTATACTCTCACAAGTTCAAAGTGCTTTCCAATACTATTCTTTCTACATACTACCACACAAAATGCTCCATGTATATTTTTACATTATTTTTATCCTCTATATACATTAATCATATATATCTTTATATAAATCACATAGCCATCTGGCACCACATTTTGCCATGTAATCATTAGGATCATCTCCGAATAATCCAATGACTGCACAGTCTGAAACTTTTGGATTTTCATAATAGATTCCATAGAAACCGTCTTTTTCAGTTTCAAAAAACTGCTTTTTCATGATTATTCTTCTCCCTGCATAATCTTTCCCGTACAGATAATCGAATCCAGCATTGCTGCAAATCCTTTCGGATCGAATATCTGCATCTGCATATGGTTGTGATTTTCCAATACCGGGAAATTACCGTATGGATATGCTTTTTTTACAGCCTCACGATACTTATAATGCTCCTCTATACTTCCGAATTCGAAGAAAATTGTTCTTTGGATTTTCTCAGACAGCTCAGGAAATTCCTTATCTTCCAGACTGTCCGTCATCTGTCTCTGCAGATTCTTATAACGCAGATTCTTGCCTGCCTGTATAAAATACGGTTTTATACGTTCATCACTGCGCCACATAATTTTCCCAAGAGTCGCTCCCTTCGTCCAGTAAATACTCTTAATTGCCAGATACAAAAAAGGAACCATTATTTTTCTTACCGGCTTTGAAATCTGTGCAAACTGCCCGCCATCAAAGAAGGTATGTTCAACCGAAATTTTTGTCTGAGCAAGGAATGCAAGCCCCAGATCTGCCCCGATCGACGAAGCAACTACAAGCACTATTTTCTCTATACCCTTCTTACGGAGATAATCTTCTACCTGATGAATTTCTTCCTGCTTGCTTATATAATTCTGCCCCGGACAATATACCGTCGATGTCGGCATCACGCAGAAATACTTCTCTTTCAAATATTCCGCCACCCTGAAGCTGCTTTCACCCGTTACACCCATGGCATGGAAAAATAGTATCACTGGGTTTTGCGGATCTCCCATCGCTTGAAATTTCATATTCAATTCCTTCTTTCATGCTTTTCTATCAAAAGCAGGTTAGCATTTTCTAACTATTATAGCACAAACCAGAATGGGATACTAGTCAAATAACGTTGGCATCTCCGGATTTTCATACGCTTCAAAGCACATCAGAATCTGTTCCCTTGTGCATTTTTCAACTGCAAGATGATCGGGTAATTCATCCTTTCCGAAGAATGCAATCTCCGTTGTCTCAATATTTTCTTCAAAATTTCCACTCTCGTACCGGCACATAACAAATGCTTTCACAACACCATAAGCGTAGTTTGTCACATTATGTTTTCTCCAGTCCTGCACAGCAATCAGTTTTTCTGCTTTCACAGTAAATCCCGCTTCTTCTTTTACTTCCTTCTCTGTATTCGATGCAATAGATTGATCCACATCACACCATCCACCCGGCAGTGACCAGGTTCCATTATTCTCATGTACAAGAAGAATTTTATCATCCATGAACACCGCAGCTCTTGTATCTACTTTCGGCGTCTGATATCCTGTCTCATTACAAAACAAGTCATAAACCTTTTCCACTGAAATATCTGTTTTTTCAGAGATCATTTCCGCTGCGATTTTTCTTAACTCCCCATAACGTTCTTTATCATATTGATCTTTTCCGTATAGAAGCCCCGCCTGTGCTATGCTTTGAATACGGATTGCAAAATCAAGCCATTTATCGTTCATTTCTTTCTCCTGACCTTCCTATTATGATTTTTCAAAAATTATCAGCATACCGTTCCAATATATCATTCACTTCATCTTCATTCTCATAAAATATATCATCACACTGTTCTATTATATTTTCAGCCTTTTCATCATCCTCCTTCTCACTTATCACTAAGTATGCTTTATATGCATCGTGAAGATTGTCCTTTAGCTTTTCCGGCAAAACAGCATCTAAAACTTTCATCTCTTTTTGCAGATCACCTGTATTTTCCATATTGAAAAAATATTGATCATGTCCCCCATTATCAATTTCACTTTGATAAGTCATCAATTCTGCATACGGCGATTCTGCTTGTTCTTCCGCCCACAATTTCCACATTTTATCCCATTTTGTCTGCTCATCATTTTTATTTTTTCTAAATAAATCTAATACGCCCACTATCACATCGCCTCCTTTTTTATTCATCCTCACTTTATACGTCTATAATAACATATAAAAAATAAGTATCTGTATATTTTTCACTCATATACAGATACTTTGGCATCTACTAAAAAACCCCTCACACCATAATTGATGTAAGGGGTTTTCTATATAAGCTAATTATCGCTCTATGTTAGTCACCTACAGTGTACTATTTCTGGTTAATTGCTGCCTGTGCTGCTGCAAGACGAGCGATTGGTACACGGAATGGTGAGCAAGATACATAGTCAAGACCGATCTTGTTGCAGAATTCAACTGAAGATGGATCTCCACCGTGCTCTCCACAGATACCAACGTGAAGGTTTGGATTAACTGGCTTACCTAATTCGATAGCCATTTCCATTAATTTACCAACACCTGTCTGGTCAAGCTTAGCAAATGGATCGTTCTCGAAGATCTTAGCATCATAGTAAGCGTCTAAGAACTTACCAGCATCGTCACGAGAGAATCCGTATGTCATCTGTGTTAAGTCGTTTGTACCGAAGCAGAAGAAGTCAGCTTCTGAAGCGATCTGATCAGCTGTAAGAGCTGCTCTTGGGATCTCGATCATTGTTCCAACTTCGTACTCAAGGTCGCTGCCTGCTGCTGCGATCTCAGCGTCTGCTGTCTCTACTACGAATTTCTTAACATATTTAAGCTCTTTGATGTCTCCAACGAGTGGGATCATGATCTCTGGTTTTACGTTCCAGTCTGGGTGAGCTTTCTTTACATTGATTGCTGCACGGATAACAGCGCTTGTCTGCATCTTAGCAATCTCTGGATATGTTACTGCAAGACGGCATCCACGGTGTCCCATCATTGGGTTGAACTCATGAAGGCTGTCGATGATTGTCTTGATCTGCTCAACAGTTTTACCCTGAGCGTCAGCAAGTTTCTTAATGTCTTCCTCTTCTGTAGGAACGAACTCATGAAGCGGTGGATCAAGGAAACGGATAGTAACCGGGTTACCTTCCAGTGCTTCATACAGTTTTTCGAAGTCTCCCTGCTGTTCTGGAAGAATCTTAGCAAGTGCTGCTTCTCTTTCTTCCTCTGTCTCAGAGCAGATCATTTCACGGAATGCATCAATTCTGTTTCCTTCGAAGAACATATGCTCTGTACGGCAAAGTCCGATACCTTCTGCACCAAGCTCACGAGCTTTAACAGCGTCAGATGGTGTATCAGCGTTTGTACGAACTTTCATAGTTCTGTATTTGTCAGCCCATCCCATGATTCTTCCGAATTCACCAGCGATTGTTGCATCAACTGTTGGGATGATACCATCATAGATATTACCAGTAGAACCATCAAGTGAGATGCAGTCTCCTTCATGATATTCTTTACCAGCAAGTGTAAATTTCTTATTAGCTTCGTCCATTGCGATGTCACCGCAACCAGATACACAGCATGTACCCATACCACGAGCAACTACGGCTGCGTGAGATGTCATACCACCACGAACTGTCAGGATACCCTGAGCAGACTTCATACCTGTGATATCTTCTGGTGATGTCTCAAGACGTACAAGAACAACTTTTTCTCCTCTTGCAGCCCATTCAACAGCGTCATCAGCTGTGAATACGATCTTACCGCAAGCAGCTCCTGGAGATGCTCCAAGTGCTTTAGCAAGTGGTGTAGCCTCTTTCAGTGCTTTTGCATCGAACTGTGGGTGAAGCAGAGAGTCAAGGTTACGAGGGTCGATCATTGCAACAGCCTCTTCCTCTGTTCTCATTCCTTCATCAACAAGATCACAAGCGATCTTCAGAGCAGCCTTAGCTGTTCTCTTACCATTACGTGTCTGTAACATGTACAGTTTACCATGCTCTACAGTAAACTCCATGTCCTGCATATCTCTATAGTGTTTTTCAAGAGTTTCACAAACCTGTTTGAACTGTACGAATGCTTCTGGGAATTTTTCTTCCATTTCTGAAATGTGCATTGGTGTACGAACACCGGCAACTACGTCTTCTCCCTGTGCATTTGTAAGGAATTCTCCGAACAGACCGTTCTCTCCTGTAGCTGGGTCACGAGTAAACGCAACACCTGTACCACAGTCATCTCCCATGTTACCAAATGCCATCATCTGTACGTTAACAGCTGTTCCCCATGAATAAGGGATATCATTGTCACGACGATATACGTTAGCTCTTGGGTTGTCCCATGAACGGAATACAGCTTTTACTGCTTCCATTAACTGTTCCTTCGGATCAGATGGGAAATCAGCACCAATTTTTTCTTTGTATTCTGCTTTAAACTGGTTAGCCAGTTCTTTCAGATCTTCAGCAGTAAGTTCAACGTCCTGCTTAACACCTCTGTCAGCTTTCATCTTGTCGATCAGCTCTTCGAAGTATTTCTTTCCAACTTCCATAACTACGTCAGAGAACATCTGGATGAATCTTCTGTAGCAGTCCCAAGCCCAACGAGGATTCCCTGAAGCTTCAGCAAGTGTTTCAACTACTTCTTCATTTAATCCAAGGTTCAGGATTGTATCCATCATACCAGGCATAGAAGCTCTTGCTCCAGAACGAACTGAAACGAGAAGCGGATTCTTCTTATCTCCGAATTTCTTTCCTGTGATTCCTTCCATTTTATCGATGGCTTCCATGATCTGACCCATAATCTCGTCATTGATCTGTCTGCCGTCTTCGTAGTACTGTGTACAAGCTTCTGTTGTTACAGTAAATCCCTGTGGTACTGGAAGACCTAAGTTTGTCATTTCAGCAAGGTTAGCGCCTTTTCCACCAAGAAGGTTTCTCATGGTTGCGTTACCTTCTGTAAACATATAAACCCATTTTGCCATTTGTCATGACCTCCTAAAACTAAATTTTCTAAGTCGCACTTCATATTTTACTGTTTTTACCAGTTTTCGTCAAGACTTTCACCAATAAATCTGCCGATTTTTCCCCTTTGTTTCAGTCAATCTGCACAATTGTCTAAAATCAAGTACATTTCCGTGCAGTTATCCGACTCTATCTTCTAAATGTTACGCAAAAACGACTTGTATCCTCTGTATGCTTCGTATACATCTGCCTTGCTAGTAACCTCCCACGGAGCATGCATACTCATAACTGCTACTCCGCTGTCAATGACCTCCATGCCATAATTTGCCATGATATATGCGATGGTTCCGCCGCCACCAATATCGACTTTTCCAAGTTCTGCGAACTGATATGCGACATCTTCTGCATTCATCGCACAGCGTATCTTTGCCAGATATTCCGCATTTGCATCGTTGGATCCACTCTTACCTCTAGATCCGGTAAATTTATTAAATACCAGACCCTTTCCGAAGAATGCCGCACTTCTCTTTTCGAATGCTTCTGCGTACATCGGATCATAAGCAGCACTTACATCTGACGATAACATTCTGGAATTCTGCAGTGCACGGCGTACTCTAAGTTCAGATTCTCCATCTGTTAATGCAACAAGTTCTGCTACCACATTTTCAAAAAATCTTGAGTGCATACCTGTCGCTCCTACACTTCCAATCTCTTCTTTGTCTACCAGAATACAGCAGGATGTACGTTCTACCTCTTCTACATCCAGCATGGCAAATAATGAGGTAAATGCACACACTCTGTCATCCTGTCCGTAAGCAAGCACCATACTTCTGTCTATTCCGCAGTCTCTGGCTTTTCCTGCCGGTACGATCTCCAGTTCTGCCGAAAGGAAATCTTCCTCATCTATGTCATAATAATCTGTTAAAATCTTCATAACATTGGCTTTTACAGCTTCTTTTTCGCTTTCATCCAGACCTTCTTCTTTTGCAAGTGGACGGCTTCCAATCAGCAGATCCAGTTTTTCTCCTTCGATTACCACGCTTGCTTTCTTTTCCATCTGCTTTCCGGCAAGATGGATCAGAAGATCTGTCACTACGAATACCGGATCATCTTCTTTTTCTCCGATATTTACCTCCTGGATTGTTCCGTCTGTCTTAGCGATCACACCATGAAGTGCCAGTGGAAGTGTTACCCACTGATACTTCTTGATACCGCCGTAATAATGTGTATCCAGATATGCAAGCTCTTCATTTTCATATAATGGATTCTGTTTTACATCTATTCTTGGTGAATCGATATGTGCTCCGAGAATGTTCATACCGTTTTCCAATGGCTCTTTTCCGATCTGGAACATTGCGATACTTTTTCCCATACATACTGCATATACCTTATCTCCGGCTTTCAGACTTCCTTTTACGTCTTTCAGGTCTTTATAGCCTTTCTCCTCGATTTCTTTTACAGCCAGACGGATGCACTCTCTTTCCGTCTTTCCTGTATCCAGACATGTTTTATAACGATTGTTAATCTGCTCCAGTTCTTCTAACTGCGAAGCGTTGTATGTCTTCCATGCGTTTTTTCTTTCCATTTTTTCAGTCTCTCCTTTCACGTCTCTGGAAAATGCCGGCTACGATCCCTGCAGTTTACAGGTCATAACGCCTGCATCTTCTTTCGCATTCACGCAGAATGCGAAAGCAATTCGCGCTGTTTTTAGTATATCACAAAATATAAAATGGTACGCACCACTTTTCTCAAATGTTACGTACCATTTTTTCTCATTATTTGTTTCGATTATTATTTATTCAATCCCATCTCTTCTCTTACTTCAATGAAGCATTTTACGATGAAATCAATGTCTTCTTTTGTATGACTTGCACATACCTGTGTACGGATTCTTGCTTTTCCCTTTGGTACAACCGGATAAGAGAATGCTACTACATACACACCTTTTTCCATCATGCGTTTTGCAAACTCTGCTGCTGTCTTCTCATCATAGAGCATAACAGGTACACATGGATGTGTTCCCGGGATAATGTCAAATCCGTTGTCTACCAGCTGTTTTCTGTAATATGCTGTCACTTCTTCCAGATGGTCACGAAGCTCTGTGCTCTCCTCTAACATATCAAAAAGCTCAAGGCTTGCTCCGGCAATTGCCGGTGCCAAGGAATTAGAGAACAGGTACGGACGGCTTCTCTGTCTTAACAGGTCAATGATTTCTTTACGTCCGGATGTATATCCGCCTGATGCTCCTCCGAGTGCTTTTCCCAATGTTCCTGTGATGATATCCACACGGCCTTCAACTCCGCAGTATTCTGCTGTTCCACGGCCTGTCTTTCCTACGAATCCAACTGCATGACTGTCATCAACCATCACAAGTGCATTGTACTTATCAGCCAGATCACATACGCCTTTTAAGTTACAGATAATTCCATCCATTGAAAATACACCATCTGTAGCGATCAGTTTGATTCTTGCTCCGGCTTCATCTGCTTCTTTTAATTTTGCTTCCAGATCTTCCATATCGTTATTCTTATAGCGGAAACGTTTTGCCTTACACAGACGCACTCCGTCAATGATAGATGCATGGTTCAGTTCATCACTGATGACTGCATCTTCTGCTGTCAGGATTGTCTCAAATAATCCACCATTTGCATCAAAACATGAAGAATAAAGGATCGTATCATCTGTTCCTAAGAATCCTGAGATCTTCTTTTCCAGCTTCTTATGAATATCCTGTGTTCCACAGATGAAACGTACAGATGCAACTCCATATCCTTTTTCATCATATGTTCTCTTAGCAGCCTCGATCAATCTCGGGTTATCCCCAAGTCCAAGGTAGTTATTCGCACACATGCACAGAAGCTCTCTTCCGTCTTCCATCTTCACTCTTGCTCCCTGAGGAGATACAAATGGTGCCTCTCCTTTAAAAAGCCCTGCTTCTTTGATTCCTTCTACTTCTTTTGTGTAAATGCTTAAAATATCATCTTTACGTGCCATTTTCTTAACCTCTCAATTTCTATTTAGTCATTAACATGTGCCCAGTCAAGAATTACTTTTCCTGAATTTCCTGAGATCATTGCCTCAAATCCCTTTTCATAATCTTTGATATCAAAATGATGTGTAATGATATCTGAGATATCCAGACCTGCCTGTAACATGGTAGACATCTTATACCAGGTATCCCATACTTTACGTCCATAGATCCCCTTCAGGTGTAATCCGTTAAAAATCACTGTCTCAAGGTCTACTTTTGCATCTGTTCTCTGTAATCCCAACAGTGCAATATGTCCGCCATGCTTCATATTGTGGATCATATCATCCAGTGCGATCTGTGATCCGGACATTTCAAGTCCTACGTCGAATCCTTCTGTCATTCCGATTTCTTTCATGACGTCTGTCAGCTTTTCTTCTTTTAAGTTTACAGTTCTTGTTGCTCCCAGCTTCTTAGCAAGTTCCAGTCTGTATGGATTCATATCTGTTACCACAACATGTCTTGCTCCTGAGAATTTTACGATTGCAGCTGCCATACATCCAATCGGACCTGCTCCTGCGATCAGCACATCTTCTCCTAGCGCATCAAAAGAAAGTGCGGTATGTGTTGCATTTCCAAATGGATCGAAGATTGCATACATTTCTTCCGGAATATTCGGATTGCATGGCCATACATTACTTGACGGAATTACCAGATATTCTGCAAATGCTCCGTTACGGTTTACTCCAACACCTTTTGCATCTTTACAGTTCTCTTTGTGTCCTTCCAGACAGTTACGGCATTTTCCGCATGTAATGTGTCCTTCTCCGGATACCAGATCCCCGATCTTAAATCCCTGTACGCCTTCTCCTTTTTCTACGATTTCTCCAACGTACTCGTGTCCTGCTGTAAGGCCAACCGGAATCGTATGCTGTGCCCAGTCGTTCCACTGATAAATATGTACATCTGTTCCGCAGATTGCTGTCTTGTGAATCTTGATCTTCACATCATTTGGTCCTACTTCCGGAATCGGTACTCTCTTCATCCAGAGTCCTTCCTCAGGTTTTTCCTTTACCAGTGCCCACATCAGACCATCATTATTCAATTGCATATTATATAACCTCCCAAAAACATACCATCTCCCCAGATGGCAATCTCGTACTAACAGATGTTATTATAGCACTCTTATTTGCTATATACAACCTTTAATTGTTTATTTTTTGTTTATTTTGACAAGTTTTTCACATTCATTTTGCGTTATTATTGGCATTTTATACCAAAATTATCATTTACTTTCATAATTCTATCGTGTATAATTTTATTTATGCTTGTGAAAGTAAAAAACGAAAGAGAGGGGTGCAGGAATCCTGATTCACAGTCTACAAATCCCACAGTATTCTGCCATCATCACTCCTGCCAAAAGAAACAATGAAAAATTTAATCAAAAAATGGAACAGCATCAGCCTGATCAAACGTATCATCTGCGGCCTGATCATCGGACTGATCCTTGGTCTTGTTGTTCCTCAGGCATCCGTAATCTCAATCCTTGGAACCATGTTCGTCGGAGCATTAAAAGGTATCGCCCCACTTCTGGTATTCTTCCTGGTTATGAGTGCACTCTGTCACATGAAGTCCGGTCAGAAGACCAATTTAAAATTCATCATCATCCTGTACATGGTCGGTAACCTTGTCTCAGCATTTGTTGCAGTTATCGCCTGCAGGTTGTTCCCTGTAACACTGACATTTACAGATTCAGCCTCTTCTACTGATATCACACCTCCAAGTGGAATCGCAGAAGTGCTGACCAATCTTTTGAACAATCTCGTTAAGAACCCGGTTGATTCCATTGTCAATGCTAATTACATCGGTATTCTTTTCTGGGCTGTTATCTTCGGAATCGCATTAAAGCATGCGAATCAGGGAACAAAAGACACACTTGAGAACATTTCCGATGCTACGGCTACGGCTGTTCAGTGGATCATCAGCTGTGCGCCATTTGGTATCATGGGACTGATCTTTACAACTATTTCCGAACAGGGACTCGATGCATTACTTTCTTATGGGAAACTGATTCTGGTACTGGTAGGAAGTATGGCAGTTGTCATCTTCATTATCAACCCGGTTATTGTATTCATTTTCACAAGACAGAATCCTTACCCGCTGGTATTTACCTGTCTGAAAGAAAGCTTTATCACAGCATTCTTCACCAGAAGTTCTGCTGCCAATATTCCGGTTAACATGGAGCTTTGTAAAAAACTCGGACTGGATGAAGATACATACTCTATCTCCATCCCACTTGGAGCAACCATCAACATGGCAGGTGCTGCTATTACAATCTCTGTCATGGCATTATCTACCGCACATACACTGGGTATCCATGTAGACTTTCTTACATCGATCGTCCTCTGTGTACTGGCTGCCTTAAGTGCCGCAGGTGCTTCCGGAGTTGCCGGCGGTTCCTTATTACTGATTCCTATGGCCTGCAGTCTCTTCGGTGTACCGAATGATGTTGCCATGCAGGCAGTTGGTGTCGGATTCATTATCGGTGTTATTCAGGATTCCTGCGAGACAGGACTGAACTCTTCATCCGATGTACTTTATACAGCCATTGCTGATATCCGTGAAAAGAGACTTCGCGGTCAGAAGTAATCTTAATTTACAATTTTATTACGCTTATAAGTTGTTGTGCCCATAATACAACGTCTTATTAGATACAGAGAGGCTGCCACTGGCAGCTTCTCCTGCATACTTTGGTATTAAAAATGCCTGAAGCGGAAGAATCTTTCTATTGATTCTTCCGCTCCAGGCATTCTTTTTTAATTAAATCATTGGGTTTCTCTATCCTTTAATTGATATATCCGGCCTTTTTAAGCTCCTCTTCCGCCTTTGCCAGATTCGCATCAGATACACGGATAATCGGTCCTGTACAGCCCATACCGCTCTCTGCATAGATATTCTGCTTCCACAGTACTTTCACTGCATCTTCCAGATCCATAACCTCTATTCCTGCAATCTGGGATGTCACGATCTCTTTTGGCGGAGCCTTTACTTCTACGGCTTCCGCTGCCGGCTTCGACGTCTGTTTTCTTGCCGCCAGGATATCTTTTAAACCGGCTTTGTCTGCTGCCATAAATTCTTCCTTTGCAATCTCAAATACCTTACTTTTTACCAGCTCTGCCGCATAGCGTATTGCTCCTGCGATCACCGGTGCTCCCGACGCTCTGGATACGATCATAACCAGCTGCTCATAACCTTCCCCGATTCCAGGGCCATAACCATATCCAGATGCTTCAAAACTGCCTCCTGTTGTGTATGAAGACAACATCTTCACCATGATATTCCCGGTCAAAGAATCACATACCATAATGTCCGGTGTTCCCTGCAGAACATCATTTCCACGCATTACACAGCCTCCGTCCGCTCTTGCTGATTCTGCAAATGTAATGTCGTATCCGTTTTTCTTAAGTTCTTTTAATGCGATTTCCGTCTGGCGTGCACCATCTACATTCAGGATTCCTACTGTTGGGTGTTCCTTTCCGCATGCTTTTGCCGCAATGATACCATAGATCGTATTCTTAATCATCCCTTCAACGCGGTCCGCACTGGACGTCCCTGTTGTATTGGCTATGAACATCTCTTTTCCCTTTGCAGGAGTCACAACACGTCCTACTGTCGATACCCCGATTGGAAATGGAAAATGCATCGTTACAGCTCCATCAACCTCTTGTGATGCCAGAAGTTCCTCCATCTTCTTGTGGCCTTCTTCATCATCTGCCACTTTTACAGTCGTAACACCTTCTGCTTCCAGTGTGCCGATATAATATACGTCAATTCCATCCTTTGCTGCCATCTTTGCTGCTTCCATGGCATTCTCTTCCCCATGTTCGCTTCCCATTCCTGTCAGGGCAATCTTAGGTTTCTTTCCAAAGCTTCCTGTCTCCAGTCCTTCTGCCATCTTCAAAAATGTATCTGCAATGATTTTCTCAATCTTATCTGCCATCTTGCACCCCCCTATTCTGCCATCAGGGTTGCTGCAAATTCTTTCATCGCCTTTGCGATCAGTCCCTTTACTTCTTCCTCTGATACACCGGCAGCTTCTTCTTTCTCAGCTGCTGTATTGCCATGAATAACGAATGATACCCCGTCGAAAAGATTGGTCATACGGCCAAGGAACAGACTTCCTTTTCCGATGATCATTGCATTTTTAATCTTTCCATCCAGGATGTCTTCTCTTGCAAATCCTACGTACGGAACACCGGAAGGAATATGTCCCTGCGTCGGTGCCCATCCTGTCAGTCCATGCTCTTTTGTAAAGTTTGCAAGTTCTTTTCTTTCCAGCTCGCCTCTCTTAACTGCCAGTGCCCCGATCATCTTATAGTTGGCAAGCGGTACATCTCCTGCTCCTGCCGGTTTTGTGATATCCGGATTTTGCATCTCCGGCGAGAATTTATCGATATCTGTAATCTTCATTCCTGCACGGTCAAGCGGGTCTGCTACCAGACTTCCGATTACATTCTGTGGTGCAGAACCTGTTCCAACGCTGTGACGTCCAAGCATTCCCAGATCAATCTCCGGGTTCACTCCGTCATTCTCCGATACAACGACTGCGAATCCACCAAGGCAGTCTTCCAGAATCGGAAGACCTTTCTTCACATGATCTTTTCCGTTCATGCCAAGTTTTGCAGTACAGCCTCCTGCTGTAACGACAACCGTCTTATATGCGCCTGCTTTTACCAGTGCCGCAGCTTCGATCAGTGCATGTGTCGGTGCTGCACAGAATCCTCTGGCATCTGATCCGGTTGCATTGACAAGACCTGCCACCTCTGCTGCCGCCTTTGCAAAGTTACCGCCGCCTCTCTGGTTCATATCTCCACAAGCCTCTTCCGCACAGTCAATTACATATTCAACATCTGCTTTCTCAATTCCTGCATTCTTCACAGCATAGAGAAGGGCAAGTACGCTGGAAGCCTTACTCATAAGGTTTTCATGCATAACATGAGAAGACAGGTTCCCATCAATATCATGTGCCGGTTTTACACAGCCCACTAACTGATGTTCAAAATATAATGGTTCCGCATGATCTTCACTAATCAGCGCTTCGATTTCAGAAAGTTCCACACCTTCATGGATTTTTTCAACTATGTCGTCAGAGATCACCGGATCTTTGGCAAATGCTTCTTTATATTTTTCAACAAATGCTTTGTCCAGTCTCACTACTTCGAACATATCACATGCCTGTACCAGAAGTAAAAATTCTTCTTCTGGCATGATTTCTCCATATTTTCCGTAACGTTCTGCCCCTTCTTTTTTCTTGTCATAATATGGAAATTCTATTGCGGCAAGTTCATCCGGATGTGCATTACCGATATATGTCTGATTTGGCCAGTAAGACACTGCCTCTTCATAAGAACGGAGATGTTCCGGTACTGCTTTTAAATATTCCGAATCCGGATTCACAACTCTTTCTGTTGTCTGTGTTGTTCCGTTGTATAAAACCATATCTGGTGTATGTACTAATACATAACTTGCCCCTTTAATTACACTGTTCATTGGTTATCCACCTTTCCATTTACCTCAAAATAAATACCTGAAATTTAGAAAAAGGACAGTCCCCTGTAGGAACACAACGGACCTGTCCTTTTCATTCGTATGAGAAACTTCGGACTATAACTGATCTCTGATAGCCTGCATCTCAGAAACGATATCATCAACATCTAATACCATTTCCATCATGCCTACCTGCTCATCATAAACCGCTTCGTCAAACTCTTCTTTCATCTCTGGTTCGCATACGTGATATACCGTGAGTCCAAGCTGGACCCCTGTCAATGGACCTGCGAAAGTAGGATCGCCTAAAGTTACAGTCTCAGCTGCAAGACCTGCAGCCTCTCCTTCTGCTGCACCAAGAACCACTACTAAGTTCTCTGCACCATATTCTTCAGCGAATTCTTTTACTCTCTTCTGATTTTCCAGATCCATTGCGCCTGCGCTCGTTCAGACGAAACATTCCGTTGATGAAAATACGATCTCAGCACCTGCAGTCTTTACGCATTCTGCGATAGCCGGTCCCGGAATTCCATCACGGTCTCCGATAATTATTGCTTTTTTCCCTTCTAAAATAGCCATAATTACTATCTCCTTTCTTTTTATTTGAACCTTATCAAGGTCTTTCATCTATGATTCAGAAATTACCTCCCAAGAATTAGATATATTTCTTAATCATTGCTTCAATTGATTCAGCTGTACAGTCATCTTTTACCAGCTCTTCTACTTTTTCCCCGTCTTTATAGATTGCCATTACAGGAAGTCCAAGAACTTTCTGGGCAATTGCAAGACGGCGTGCTTTTGTTGTGTTTAATGATGTGAATTTGAGTTTATCCCCATAAGTATCTGCAAATTCATGTACCTTTGGCATCAGTGCCTGGCAAGGTACACATCCATCTCCATAAAAGTCTACAAACACATAACCTTCTGCTTTTAATACTTCTTCTTCAAAAGTAGTCTTATCTACATCTATCATGTCATTTCTCCTCCTTTTTATATTATAATGATCCCGGTTAAATTCCGGAGTTTCTCCTAAAAGTAATCTGACATGCTGCGTTCAACCTGAACAGCTGCGATCGCGCCGTCCGCTGCCGCTGTTACTACCTGACGCAGGCTCTTTACACGTACATCTCCTGCTGCATATACACCCGGAATGTTGGTATGCATATCTGCATCAGTCTTAATGTATCCTCTTTCATCCATATCGATGATTCCTTCAAAAATCTTTGTATTTGGAACCGTTCCAATAAATCCGAACAATCCGAACATTCCATCTTCTGGATCTGCTTCGACCTTTGTTACTTCTCCAGTTTTAACATTCTTTACATACATTGCCTGAAGGATGTCATCACCTTCCAGTTCTTCTACGACACTGTCCCACATAAAGAAAAGCTTTGGATTTTTGAATGCTTTTTCCTGAATTGATTTTGCAGCTCTGAGTTCATCTCTCCTGTGAATGATCGTAACTTTTCTTGCAAATTTTGTCAGGTACATAGCCTCTTCTACTGCGGAATCCCCACCGCCGACTACATATACTTCGAAATCTTCAAAGAAGTTCGCATCACATGTTGCACAGTAAGAGACACCTTTTCCACGGAACTGTCCTTCCCCTTTGCATCCGATTGGTCTTGCATGTGCACCGGTTGCAATGATCACATTTTTTCCACGATATTCATTCTTCTCACTCTTAAGGACTTTCACATCTCCCTCAAGTTCTACCTCTTTGATCATATCGGATACTCTTTTGGCTCCGAATTTTTCAGCCTGTTCTGTCATTCTTGCGATCAGGGATGGTCCGGATTCTCCTTCTACAATCTGTCCCGGATAATTCTCAATCTCATCCGTAATTGCAATCTGTCCGCCATCCTGGCCTTTTTCAATAATCAGGACATTGAGACGGCTTCTTCCCGCGTACAGTCCTGCCGCTAAACCGGCAGGACCTGCACCCAGGATAATAACGTCATAAATCTCGCTCATTTTACGTTATATCTCCTTTATATCTGCATGTATTATTCAAAAACTTTCTGTCCGTCGACCTCTGTAGCCAGAGCAGCTAATGCCTTTTCTACAATGCCGCGGCGTAATTTCTTTTCTTCTTCCGGATCCAGTGCAGGATTGCCAAGTGGATGTGGAATAGCAATTGCCGGTACGATTCTGTTTGCACCAACTGTCATAGAAATCGGAGTAACTGTACAGATATGTACAACAGGAATTCCTGCTCTTTCGATTTCTTTTACCATCGTTGCACCGCAACGAGTACAGGTACCTCAGGTGGAGGTAAGGATAACAGCATCTACTCCGTCAGCCTTTAATTTCTGTGAATACTCTGCTGCGAATGCTTTTGCTGATGCTACAGATGTTCCATTTCCTACAGTTGTATAGAACAGATGATGTAATTCTCCGATCACACCTTCTTTTTCCATATCACGAAGTACATCAACCGGAAGTACACGGTCAGGATCTGCATTGGCATATACCGGATCGTATCCGCCATGTGCAGTTTCGTATGTCTCCTCTGTAAGATCCATAACACCTGCTATGTCATATTCTCCATAATGTGAAGCACTTGAACTTTCGATATGGTCCGGATTTCCCTTTGGTACAATACCACCGGATGTAACCAGTGCGATCTTGGCATGTGCCAGATCTTTTACCGCCGGATTTGGCTCTACTCTGTCAAAATCAGGCATCGGATATTCTGTCACATATGGTTTATCATTCAGTTTCTTGATCAGCATCTTAACGGCACGCTTGGATCCTCTTTCTTTTTCGAAGAAGTTCACACGTACACCATTCGGGATATATCCTTCTTCTGCAGATGAACCGATCTTTTCTCCTTTTGCAAGTTTCACTGCCAACGGAGCAAGTTTCTTCACTGCATCTCTCATACCTGCTGCACTATTCTTTGTTGAGATCATGTAGACATCATTCTTGAACATATCTGCGCCGGGATTTTCTACATACATACCTGTAACTGCCGGAATTCCAAGTTCTTCCTGAACGGCTGCCGCAATTGTACCGCAAGCCACACCATAACGTCCTGCATTGAATGCCGGTCCTGCGATAAATACATCCGGTGCCTGTTCTTTTACCATTGCAAGAATGTCTGCTTTTGCTTTTTCAAGGTTCTCATTGAAGTAAGAATCTCCGCAAATAACTGTTGCGATGATCTCTGCTTCATCTTTAAAATTCTGTGTCAGTGCAAGACCAGGTCCTACAACTTCCCCAACACGAATTTCTGCAGGATAGTCTGCTTTTTCCTCTCCACCAATCTGTGCAAAGAACTGGTTGATATAATGAACTACTTTTATCTTAGACATATTCTTATCCTCCCTCTTCTATCTTGCACTCAGCTTATTGAAACCGGTCTCATTTGTTGCACCTGTGATAACCTGAAGTTCTACTTCAAGAGATCCATCTTCGCGAAGTGTATCTTCACTTGCTCCGGCGATCTTTGTCACATAATCTAAAGTTCCAATTACTTTATCAAGTTTTGGCAGGATAATTACTTCATTCGCATTACCACCTGTTACTACAGCATCTGCTGATACATGTGCATCTGCAAGCGATTGGGATTTTCCGTCACGGCCGGCATACTCATCTGTAATGATAACCGTCTTGATGCCTTCAGCTTCAATCTTTTTACAGTTCATGATAAGGTCTGTATCCGGGTTACCAAATCCTTCCTGGGATACGATTACTCCATCCAGATCTAACATCTTACACAGTTTTGCTGTCCAGTCAGAAGATCTTTCTTTATCTGCAAGGTATACATTTTCATTTGTAATGATCTGACATACGAAGTTCAGTGTCTTTCCATGTTCATCAAACAGATCATGAACAACCGGATTATTCTCATGTACATATGTAGGATTCTTATCACATGCAGATACACAGTTACCGGAGACGATTGCTCCGTCCATGATCTCTGTAGGACTTAAGATTGTAGGAAGTGTCTTCTTTGCATCCACTCCGTATACATAAGTGTCATGTAAGAGTCCCTGGCTTTGAAGCATCTGGACATATGCAACTCTCGGAAGATCCGGATACTGTGTGATTCCTTCTTTGATACCGCATGTCTCATATACTTTTGTCTCATCCGGTGTAAGCTCACGCGCTAATTCCCCAATGTAAGCTGCTACCCGGAATCCGGCAAACCGGACTGCTTTTTCATATTCATGCTGCTTGATACCTTCTACAGGTTCACATACCATAACCAGATTCAACGTCTTTGAAAATGGTGTGTAATCTGCTCCAGGTCCTGTCATGTCAATGATACCTTCCTGGAATCCAACGATTCTTCCAGCTGTTACAACAGCCATTCCTTTTAATGCATATGTCTTTCCTGATCCAACAGTATCTACCTTGGAAATGATTCCCGGAAATACTCCGCCTTTTCCTTCCACCTTTACTCTTGGTTCAATTACATCTTTTACCGGTGTAATTCTTACAGATTCTCCCGGTCTGGCAATATCAAATGTAACTTCTTTGATATGCTCATCTTCCAAAGCAACAGCTTTTACTGCTTCTGTATCTACATAAAGAATTCCGTCTTTAATCTCAGATGTATCCGCAAACTGAATATCTTTGATGTAAATGTTCCCCATTTCTAATCTCACGGTTAGCTTCCTCCTTTTTCAAAAAACCTCTTATTTCATAAAACCTGATTGTTTTACTTCACTTTCTATTGATGCCTTTTACCAGGCATCCGCAGACGCCAGTCCGCTTTCCAATAAAGTCCAGTCCACTAATTGAAAGTCCTTATAAACTTCTTCTTTGTAACTCTTACTTTTATCCTGAAATTTATGACATGCCAAGACCGCACTTTCGATCAGCCTGACTGATTCTTCATCTACCTTCTCCTTTCGTCCGGATAACAGCACAGATTTGTATGGTGTTTCATTAGGCTTCACACTCCCTGATAATGGATGTGTCAGCAATCTGTGACCATCATATATTCTGTCTCTGACCTTCTTTAAAAGTTCCTCGTACGAAAGTTCCTGATATATCACTTTATGTGTATCATTTAACTTTGACAGCACAAGTGGATTATTCGTTATCACAATATAGTTCATTTGCTTTTTCCACCTCTCTTGTATACTTTTGTATCTCTGGAAACCTGTCCTCGTTAGATTTCTTCAAGTATGACAATCTACAGCGTCTTTCGAGCGTAAGGTGCTATAAGGCGATATAAAAAGGGACGTCCACGCATTTTATACTATGCGTTCTAACGTCCCTTTTCTGTCTTTCGTCCTGTTTATACAACTTTCTCATACAGTACAAGATTCAGAATGTAGTACCTTTCCCCGTCCTTTTGCCTGAAAGATTCACCCTGTACCTTTTCCCCAATGCATACAGGTTTGCCTCTTCGGCGGCTGGCTGACCAGCTCTCTCTTGAGAAATATCATCCCACTTTGTTTTAATTATAGATAAAATTTATATGCTTTATTTTCTTTGTCTATAATACCTTATTGTAAGTTATATTGCAATACTTTGTTGTTTTTTTATATTTTTTAGTGATTTTAACCAATTCTGATTGTCGATTTTTGTGTGCTTTTTTTCGTTTCCCTCCATTTTCCACACATTTATTATTCATTATTCATAAAACATTCGCATTTTTATTTTTTTAAGAAATTATAATAATAATCGTCATGCAGTTCCTTCATCTGACCGCATAAAACAAATAAGGCAATGATATTTGGAATTACCATCAACGAGTTAAAGCAGTCCGCCATATTCCATACAAGATCCACCTGCGCAAGGGAACCCAGCAATACACAGACCGCTACCAAAACTGAATACGGCTTTATTGCCTTTGTTCCAAACAAATATTTCACATTTGCCTGACCAAAGAAATACCAGCCAATAATCGTAGAAAATGCAAAGAAAAACATGCATACCGCGATAAATATATTGCCAAATTTTCCAAATACTGTTGAAAATGCGTACTGACTGAGCGCTGTTCCTGTAAGTCCTGTCGGAATAGATTGCGTCGTAATAATAACAAATGCCGTCAGATTCAGGATTACAAATGTATCGATGAATACACCGATCATTGCTACACATCCCTGTTCTACCGGATGATCTACTTTTGCTACTGCGTGTGCGTGTGGTGTAGACCCCATGCCAGCTTCATTAGAGAACAGGCCCCTTGCCACACCTTTTGTTAATGCAAGTTTTAAAGTTGCTCCCACAGCTCCACCACTGATTGCCGCCGGTTTGAATGCTCCTACAACGATCGAATAAAATGCATACGGTATCTCTCTGTAATTTGCAATTATCACAACCAGCGAACCAATAATATAAAAACATGCCATAACTGGTACGATTGTTTCCGTAACCTTTGCAATTCTCGAAATACCTCCTACAAATACAAACAACGCAATCACTGCTACAATTACTCCTATCACGACCTCTGGGATTCCAAATGCTGTATTAAATGCAGAAGCAATTGAATTAGACTGTACCGCATTCCCCATAAATCCCAGCGCAAAAATAATCAGTACCGAGAATATTGCTGCAAGCACCTTACCAAATGTTCCACTAAAAGCCGCTCTGATATAATAAACCGGTCCACCAGTCACCTGACCATCTTTTCCTACATGTTTGTACTTCTGTGCCATAATCGCTTCCCCGAAGATCGTAGCCATTCCAAGAAAAGCTGCAATCCACATCCAGAATATAGCCCCTGGTCCGCCTATTGCCAGTGCTGTTGCCGCTCCTGCGATATTTCCCGTTCCTACCTGTGCCGCAATAGCCGTTGCCAGTGCCTGAAAAGATGACATACCGTCTTTTCCAGCCGCTCCCTTTTTAGAGAACAATCCTCCAAACGTTCTTTTCCATCCAGCTTTAAATCCACGGATCTGGATAAATCCAAGCCGGATTGTAAATATAACACCTCCTCCTAAAAGCAGAATAATCAAGATATAATCTGCCAGATAATGCTGAATCAGTAATACAATATTATTCAGTTTATCCAAAGTCGTACCTCCTTACCTATAGATTTTATGAATAATGAATTAGGTGTTTTCTATAAATATACTCTTTTATCTATTTTAAATCAATAATTTATTATATATTTTATTTTTTTGTGCATTTTCAACATATCTATAAAACCCTGCCACTGAGCGTTTCTCTTGCATACTTTGCTATAAAAAAAGACCGTGAAAACAACTATCTTTTTTAGATAGATAGTATATTTCACGATCTTTCCGATCTTCTTATTCCAGATCTTTTACCAGATTCTTACCACTCAAATTTCTTCTCGAAGTAAGCATCCAGATCTTCAATCTTAATTCTTTCCTGCTCCATGGTATCTCTGTCACGGACAGTTACTGCTCCATCCTCTTCAGAATCGAAATCGTATGTTACACAGAATGGTGTTCCGATCTCATCCTGACGGCGGTAACGTTTTCCGATATTTCCACGGTCATCATACTCACAGTTGTACTTCTTACTTAACTGTGCAAATACTTTTTCTGCGCCTTCGTTCAGCTTCTTAGAAAGCGGAAGCACACCAATCTTCACTGGTGCAAGTGCCGGATGGAAGTGAAGAACTGTACGTGTATCAGGCTTCTCTTCTGTTCCGATCTCTTCTTCATCATAAGCACTGCAAAGGAATGCAAGTACCATACGGTCTGCTCCAAGTGATGGCTCAATTACGTATGGGATGTATTTTTCTTTTGTCTCATCATCAAAATATGTCAGATCCTGTCCGGATACGTTCTGATGCTGTGTTAAGTCATAATCTGTACGGTCAGCAATTCCCCACAGTTCTCCCCATCCGAATGGGAATAAGAACTCAACGTCTGTTGTTGCCTTACTGTAGAAAGAAAGCTCTTCTTTATCATGATCACGGTAACGTACTTCATCATCTTTCAGTCCTAATGAAGACAGCCAGTTCAGGCAGAACTTCTTCCAGTAATCAAACCACTCAAGGTCTGTATCCGGTTTGCAGAAGAACTCAAGCTCCATCTGTTCGAATTCTCTTGTACGGAATGTAAAGTTACCTGGTGTGATCTCGTTACGGAATGATTTACCGATCTGACCAATACCAAATGGCAGTTTCTTTCTAGATGTACGCTGTACATTTTTAAAGTTTACAAAGATTCCCTGTGCAGTCTCCGGACGGAGGTATACAGTATTCTTTGCATCCTCTGTTACTCCCTGGAATGTCTTGAACATCAGGTTAAACTGACGGATATCTGTAAAATCATGCTTTCCGCAAGTCGGACATGGAACGTTATGTTCATCAATAAAGTTCTTCATCTCCTCCTGGCTCCATGCATCTACTGCACCATCCAGCTCGATATTGTTCTCTGCACAATAGTCTTCAATTACTTTATCTGCACGGAAACGCTCGTGGCACTGTTTACAATCCATCAGAGGATCACTGAATCCTCCAAGATGTCCACTTGCGATCCATGTCTGTGGATTCATAAGGATTGCACAGTCTACACCTACGTTGAATGGAGATTCCTGAATGAATTTCTTCCACCATGCTTTTTTTACGTTATTTTTCAGTTCTACTCCGAGATTACCATAATCCCATGTATTTGCAAGCCCGCCATAGATCTCAGATCCCGGATATACAAATCCTCTTGCTTTCGCCAATGAAACGATCTTATCCATAGTCTTTTCTGCCATCTTTTTTATCCTCACCTTCTAAAATATTAATATGTAAGTGTCAAAAACAATTTTTCACACTCCCCATATCCATAATTGTAATTAATTATAGCGTCTGCCATCTGTGTTTTCAAGCCTTATCGCACAATTGTTTCCAATATATCCAATGATTTGAAGTGTTTTCCGAGATATTCATCCAGATATGCTTTGGTCAGCTTCTGTAATTCTTTTAACACTTCATCCTTCACTACAAAGTTATACAGCTTCTCAACCGGCGAGCACACGATATATTGCAATGTATATAACGTAGACGGAAGCAGTCTCATTCCATCAGCTATGTGGCTGCCGGCACACTGCGTACATAGTACACCACCTCTTCGGACACTGAATATCTTATCCCTTTCTCTGTCCCCGCACATCATGCATTCCATCACCTGTGGGCCTTCTCCGTTTACCGTGACTGCCTTAAGTTCATAGATGCACCGGATCAGTGCATTTGGAATATGCGGATTCGTAAGTGCCCGAAGCGTCTGGTAAAGGAGCTTTAACATCTCCGTCTCATCATTCGCCTCACGGGCATAATATCCTGCCAGATCCATAAAATAAAACCCGTAATAAGCTCCTTCCACATCCGTACGCAGTTCCTGAAAATAATTGGAAATAGAGGCCGACACCAATGTATAGGATGTCCGCCCCTCATATACCGTAAACTCTCCAAACGAAAAAGGACTTGTCACCCCCATCAGTGCACTGTTCGGCCTTCTTGCGCCGCGTGCAAATGCAGAGATTTTTCCTCTTTCCCTGGTCAGTATTACCACCCGTCTGTCATATTCCCCTATAGGTGCTGCTGCCAGTATCATGCCAGTCAGTGTAATCTGATTTACCAATAGTATCTCTCCCCGGCCGGAGATTCTTTTTTCCGGCCTCCATTTCTTTATAATACAGATAATCTTCTATCTTTCCCGTTGCTTTGAATCTGTCCCAGTACTCTTCCATATGATCACCTCATCCTTTGCCAGCGTGTGTCTAAAAAAATTACTTTCTGCAATATATATGTCACACTCTAAGATTAGGTTCTCCCATGAGCACCGTTTTTTATTCGTCTTCCCGGTATCCAAAATTTTTCATCAGGAATTCACTGTCTCTCCAGTCCTTCTTAACTTTGACCCAGAGTTTGAGATTTACCTGCTGATCCAGCATTTTTTCAATCTCATAACGGGCAGTGCTTCCGATTTTTTTCAACATACTTCCTTTTTTACCAATAATTATTCCCTTGTGGGAATCACGTTCACAGATGATCGTTGCATCAATGTGCATCACTTTATTTCTTACTTTCATACTGTCGATGGCAACTGCTATACCATGTGGAATCTCTTCCTGCAGGCAGTGCAGTGCTTTTTCACGAATCAGTTCTGCCACGATCTGGCGCTCCGGCTGGTCTGTAATCGTATCTTCATCGTAGAACTGCGGTCCGTATGGAAGATATTTCATGATGACTTTTACAAGCTCGTCCGTGTTATCTCCATTTCTTGCAGATACCGGAACGATCTCTGCAAAATCATACACATCTTTGTAAGCTGCGATAGCCGGAAGTACGTCTTCCTTTTTCACGCTGTCAATCTTATTGATAACCAGAACGACCGGTGTCTTCACTTTCTTAAGCTGGCTGATGATATGCTGCTCTCCTGCTCCGATAAATGTAGTCGGCTCTACCAGCCAGAGAACGACATCCACTTCGTTCAATGTACGCTCTGCCACATTTACCATATATTCGCCAAGCTTATTCTTCGCTTTATGGATACCCGGTGTATCTACGAATACGATCTGACCGTCATCCGTTGTAAGAACGGTCTGGATACGGTTACGTGTTGTCTGTGGTTTATTCGATGTGATCGCAATCTTCTGTCCGATCAACTGGTTCATCAACGTTGATTTTCCCACATTTGGACGTCCGATCAGTGTTACAAATCCTGATTTATAATCTTTTTTCATATATTCTCCTGTCCTTTTATCTATTCTGTAACCTTTTATACGCATCACAGTCCGTAAGAAACTGCCGGCAGCAGCTTCTTACAGATCTGACATATTTCCTAAAATGTTGTCACTTTTTTGAACATATCTTTTGCTTCTTCTATCTTCTCTTCGCTTCCGATTACGCAGATTTGTCCGGCCTTCATCACAGCCTCTACAACCTCTGCAAGCTTTCTGATATCTTCCTGTCCTGCTTCCAGGATCTGCAGACGTTCCTTTTTGATGGTCTCCGCACTTACTTTATTCATATACAGATTAAATGAACGGTCTCCCTTGGCAGATGGGTTCATCGGCTGATCGAGATTACTCATTGTTCCGATGATATATTTATTCATATCACGGTCACTCACTGTAAAGTTTCTAAGATAGTCCGCGATACCTTCATAGACTTCCATCGTTCTTTCCAGATTCGGATCACGGTAAGATACGAAATATCCTTCTCCGGTACGGCTGAATCCGCTCATGCAGCCGTAAGCACCGCCTTTGACACGGACATTCTGCCACAGGTAATCATAACTTAAAATCACTTTCAGAATCTGCAGTGCCCCCGTATATTCCGCTCCGTTATCGATAAAGTTACCGGTTCTTGCCACATACTGTACTTTTGAGGCTGTCTTAAAGCCTTCATTTTTCATCTCACAATGCAGGACACATCTGGTCTCTTCAACCGGATCATCAAACAATGCTGCTTTCAGGTCTTCTACCTGTTCTTCCATACCTTCAAGCCCTTCTTTTGCAGCCGTGTAGCTGATCATCATATTGTCTGCACGGAACAGCTTGTGTGCCAGCATCTGAAGTTTCTCTACCAGCCCGTCTTTTTCCTCTTCAAAATGTTCTTCGATATATGCAATTTTATCATAGAACTCGATACCACTTGTCATGTCTTTTAATTTGGAAGACGGTGATGCATAAGACATCGCACGAAGAACTGCTGTTGTATGTCCGGAAGACTGGAACTTCATAAGAAGTCTTGATTTTTGCATTGCAAGAATCTCTTTTACACGCTTCATATCTTCGAATTTTGAACGTGTCAGTATCTCTTTCATCATAGCAAATACTACTGGCAGCTTCTGGTATAACGCTTTTCCTTTGATTTCAAATGTTGCTTTGAATTCCTTTTTCGGTACTTTGGAAATGTCTGTATACAGCTCCAGTGAAGTTCCGATTCCACCGGTATGCACATTGATCTCATTAAAAAGTTCTCCGTATTTATAGTTTTCTGTATCAATAATTCCAAGTACGCCCTGCAGAATTCCGACATATGGAAGATCAGCTTCTTCTACCCCGGACATATCAAATAATACATCCATGTATCCTATGCCGTTTGTCTCGATTTCGTGGAAGATCACCGGTACATCTGCAATCTTCATCTCTTCATTGATAATCGGCTCGATATCTCTTGAAATATCTTCTCTTGAAAGAACCGGAATCTTCTCCAGATCTTCTACTGCATCCGGCGCTGACTGATACTCTTCCAGTGCAACCGAACGCTCTACCAGTTCTTTTTTCTCTTCTTCTGTAAGGCTTTCCTTATATGCCTGTAATTTTTCCTGCAGTTCTTTATCCATTCTTGCCGTACGGCCTTTTTCCGGCTCAATCAGAACAATCGCTCCATGTGTATTATCTAACAGATATTTCTGGATCAGTCCTTCGTAATATCCGGTTCCTACCTGTGCTTTTAAGAACTCAAATGTATCCAGTGCCTCGATATGGATAAATGGCTTCTCATCATCATATAACCAGCTGTCCATGATCTGAAGACCATACATCAGTCCCTTTGGATAGCCCCCAAAGTCAGCCTCTCTGTAACGGAATTCATTGTAATTGATACCTGCTTCGAGTGCTTTCTGATCCATGCCGTTTGCCACGATATCTTTTAATGTATCTTCGATAACATTTACAAATGCTTCTTTTTGCTCTGCATTCGCATTCTTGGCTATCACAGAAAAGATCGGCTGATAGATTCCATTATCATAAGAGCCCATGATATCTTTTCCAATTCCCGCATCTGTAAGCGCTCTTTTAAGTGGTGCTCCAGGTGCTGACAAAAGTGCATAATCCAGCACTTCAAATGCCAGATATAATTTTTCATCCAGGCTGGTTCCGATTACCTTATTGTAAGAAATGTACGTATTATCCTCTTCCGATTCATCGCTTGCTATGGAATATGGCATCTCTTTTTCAATCACTTCTTTGAACGGTTCCTGATAACGGATCTTAGAATCTACCGGCGCATAATCGAATTTGCTCAGATATTCCTGATCCAGCCAGTTCAGTTTTTCTTCCATGTCCATATTTCCATACAGGTAAATGTAGCTGTTCGATGGATGGTAATATCTTCTGTGGAAATCAAGGAACTGTTCATACGTCAGCTCCGGTATTACTTCCGGATCCCCACCTGATTCATTCGCATAGGAAGTATCCGGGAACAGGGTATTCAATACGACTCTGTCCAGCACTCCTTCCGGCGAAGAGAACGCTCCTTTCATCTCATTATATACAACGCCGTTATAAGCCAGATCGTCTTCCATGGAATCCATCTTATAACTCCAGCCTTCCTGGCGGAAGATCTCTTCATGCTGGTAAATATTCGGATAGAATACGGCATCCATATATACATGCATCAGATTCTGAAAATCTTTGTCATTGCAGCTTGCTACCGGATATACTGTCTTGTCCGGATATGTCATCGCATTTAAGAATGTATTCAGGGATCCTTTTACCAGCTCTACAAACGGATCCTTTGCCGGAAAGTTCTTCGAACCACACAGAACCGAATGTTCCATGATATGCGGAACTCCTGTACTGTCTGACGGTGGTGTACGGAACCCGATATTGAATACTTTGTTGTCATCGTCATTTTCTATCAGTAAGATTCTGGCCCCGCTTTTTTTATGCTTTAACAGCATTCCGTGGGACTTAATCCCTTTTAATTCTTCTTCTTTTACTAATTCGTAAGCACTTAATTCTTTTACACTCATGAATTCTTATGTTCTCCTTTCGTCTGCAATCGTTACACTTGTTATCTTTACCGGAACAATTGCCACTCATGCAAGATATTATAACACCTTTCTTGCTATTCTGCATTAAAAAGGTAGTTGTGTATGGATATATATAGTATCAAAAAAGCTTCAAGTTTTCTCTCCTCACATATTCTTATGCGAATTAAGATTCTTGAAGCTTCTTCTAATATTTATTATTTAAATATCCAGCACATGTCCCAAAATACTTTCTGTAAAATATATATCACAGCCATACTTCTTATCTTTCTGCTCTTTTTTTCATGAATAATAAAGCAACTACCAGCAATACTATACCAATTGGAAGACAGATAACTGCATTCTGGACAAATCCAGCGACCACATATGTAATGCATGATACCACTGCCACGGTTGCTGCATATGGTAGCTGTGTTGTGACATGGTTGACGTGATTACACTGCGCACCCGCAGATGCCATAATCGTTGTATCGGAAATTGGCGAACAATGATCTCCACACACAGCTCCTGCCATACAAGCTGAGATAGAGATGATCATCATCGTCTCGTTCGTTCCCTGGAATACCGCTACTACGATCGGAATCAGGATTCCGAATGTTCCCCATGAGGTTCCGGTTGCAAACGCAAGGAAGCATCCTACCAGGAAGATGATTGCAGGAAGGAAGTTCAGTAATCCGCCTGCTGCTGTCTGCATTACACTTGCCACATACTCTGCTGCGCCAAGGCTGTCTGTCATAGCCTTTAATGTCCATGCAAATGTCAGGATCAGGATTGCAGGTACCATTGCCTTAAATCCTTCCGGAATACATTCCATGGACTCACGGAATTTTAATACTTTTCTGATTGCATAAAATACAACCGTAACTACCATTGCAAAGAAACTTCCAAGCATCAGTCCTACTGATGCATCACTGGCTGAAAATGCTTTTACAAATCCGGTACCACTGAAGAATCCACCTGTGTAAAGCATACCTGCGATACAGAAAATAATCAGCATCAGGATTGGGAACACCAGATCAATAACTCCACCTTTTTCTTCTACTGTCTCGTTCTCTGCATTTGCATATGGTCTGTCAGGTGTTGTATAGATATCTCCCTTTTTCGCGTTGTCTTCATGCAGCTTCATCGGGCCATAATCAATCTTTAATAAAACAATCAGCACCATCGCAAGAATTGTAAGCAGTGCATAATAGTTATACGGAATCGCACGCATGAAAATGGAGAATCCATCCTCGCCTTTTACAAATCCCGTTACAGCCGCAGCCCATGAAGAAATCGGTGCAATGATACATACCGGTGCTGCTGTTGCATCAATCAGATATGCCAGCTTCGCACGTGATACATTGTGTTTATCTGTGATTGGACGCATGACACTTCCTACTGTCAGACAGTTAAAATAATCATCAATGAAGATCAGTACTCCAAGTATGATTGTTGCAAGCTGCGCTCCGACTCCGGTCTTAATGTGAGTACTTGCCCAGCGTCCGAATGCAGCTGAACCACCAGCCTTATTCATCATGCAGACCATAATTCCAAGAATAACCAGGAATACCAGGATTCCCATATTGTAGCTGTCTGTCAGGACTCCAACAATTCCATCTTCAAATACATGAAGAACTGCTTTCTCAGCATGGAAGTTCGACCAGAATATGCCTCCAATCGCAATTCCTACAAACAGTGAACTATACACTTCTTTTGTGATCAATGCCAGGCCAATCGCCACGATAGGTGGCACCAAAGCCCAGAATGATGAATACATCTTTGGTACATATTCTTTCCCGCCATCTGCTGCAAGTACAGTCACTGCACTGCACGCAAGAATCATAAGACAGGTAAGTACAGCAAAGACTATTTTCTTTCTTTTTCTCATAACTCTCTCTCCTTCGTTTTTCCTATGCATCTTTCGAAATATATGACAGCGGCTGCACCCGCTGCCAATAATTCTTACAGATGCTTTTCTTGCATATTTTAGTAATACAGAGAACCAGCCAGCGGCAACTTCTCTTGCATACTTGGGCACAAAAATGCCATGAACAATTTTCTCGTGGATTGCTCATGGCATATATCATCTTATAAGCTGTACACCTGTATTCTTATATTATTTAACATTTTCCTGGT
>NZ_CAKRAH010000028.1 GCF_934294775.1 uncultured Dorea sp. | reverse complement strand
TGAATGTGCATTATGATCCATTTTATCCATATAATCAGTCCTTTCTATTCTTTCGACTGATTATAGTATACCATACTCCACAATATAGAACAAGCGTTCTGTATTCTTTTTCTGCAATTCATCTCCCACCTGTAGAGGAAGGAGAATTCTTGCTAACTTTTGTTAAATATACGTTACAGGTTCCGTTATTCGCTAAGATATTCATTTTATCTGAAGTATGTTTTCCAGCTTTCAACCAATACAGAAACTCTACAAAATATTAAGTTTGATCTTTTTTTGAATAACTATTCCATTGATTTCTGGTCAAAAATCACCTCAAAGATTGTTCCACCTGCGGGGTTTGAGTTAATGCTGATACTGCCATCGTGCACTCTCACGATCTCATGAACCAGAGCAAGTCCAAGTCCTACACCCCCAAGCTCTCGGCTTCTGGATTTATCCACGCGAAAGAATGGTTCAAATACACGTTCCCTGAGTTCTTTCGGAATTCCGCTTCCGGTATCCTCTACTGACAGGTAAATATGTTTTTGTTTTTTGTATGCATTTACTGTAACCTGACCGTCTGAATGATTGTATTTTATAGCATTCTCAACAAGATTATATACCAGCCTGTAAATAAGGATATCACTTCCAATCATCGTTATATTCTTATATTTTCCAATAAGTTTTATATTCTTTTCCTGTGCAAGAGGTTCCAAGTCTTCCAATACCTCGTCAACGAGATCATTAAGGATAATTTTTTCATCCCGTCCTACAGTCTGAAGTTCACTCATGTCAAGAAGTGTTTTTACCATCTTGCCAAGCCTGTCATTTTGTTCCGTCAACATCTTTATCATCTGTACGGTGTCTGCATCACTGCCCGGATGCTGAGTGGAATGATACAGGTCAAGCTGTACCTGCATTAACGATAATGGAGTTCGAAGCTCATGTGCTGCATTCGCAGTAAATTGTCTCTGTATCTCAAATGCATCCGAGAGGCGTTCAAGCATCTTGTTATACGAAACACTAAGCTGATTCAGTTCTTTAATCTTACTTTCTTCTATTCCCGAATCTGCCAGGTTTTGAGCCTGCACTTCTTCAATTTTATCAGAAAACTCACGAATTGGTTTAAGCGCATGTCCACTTATAAAATATGCGGCCACTCCACCAAGGAGAGCCAATAAAGCTGAAATTATCAGACTGTTTCTTTTGTAGTCTTCTTTATTATTGTACACTTGAACAGAAAAATCATTTGAGAACTCATCCCACTTATCCTCTGGTATGGTGATGTATATTTCTTCCGAACCACCTCCGCTGTCATCTCCCTGAGCGTCAACAGCCTTTTGCAGGGAATCCATATAATACACACCATTTTTATAGACAAACATTGTCAGGCACCCACATATAATCGCAATACACAATGTAGTTATACAAGTAAGTCTCCACTGCAGTGATATTTTTTTCATCAATCAGACTCCTCTCGTATTTTATATCCTTCTCCCACCTTATTCATAATTGCATCATATCCAAGCACTGCCTTAAGCTTTCTCCTTAGCGAAGACATATGCACCCGGATGGCTCCACTGAAGCTATCCACAGATGCATCCCAGACATGCTCCATCAATTCCTCCTGACTTACCGGTCTTCCCAGGTTAAGAAGCAAATATTCCAAAATTCCTTTTTCTTTTCTTGTCAGGGAAATCTTTGTTTCCTTTGCATATGCCTCACGTTTTATCGTGTCGAACATGATATCGCCGCTTTCCAGACATACATCCTTTTGTACAAATTTCCTTCTTGTCAGACTTCTGATACGAGCCTCAAGTTCCTGTAGATGAAACGGCTTTTCCATATAATCATTCGCACCAGCATCCAACCCTTCGACTTTATCTGCAATCTGCCCTCTTGCCGATAATATAAGAACCTTTGTCTCCTCATTGCTCTGTCTGAGTTCTTTTAGGATTTCCATCCCATCCATGCCGGGCAGATTCAGATCCAGAACAATCAAATCATAATTTTCCGTCAGGATATATTCCAATGCCTCTTCCCCATCATAACAGGTATCCACCTCGTACCCGGCATCATACAGACTTTTCGCAACTGCATCACATATTTGTTTTTCATCTTCAACTATTAGTAATCTCAAAATCATTCCACCCGCTTCTTAACGAAAATTTTACACTAACTATTGTATAATACCGAAGTCAGCTGGTCAACAAATACAACCAACGAAAGGAGTAACAAAATCTTGAAGTGCAAAAAAATATTTCAATTTGTAATATTCATCACAGGTACAGCCATGATTGGCTATGGTGTGATCCGAGGTGAAGCTGCTGCCGTTCTTGGCAAAGCAATAAAATTATGTCTGGAGTGTGTTGGAATTGGATAAAAAAAAGAAATTACTATCAAAAAAAGTTGCCAGAATACGGGGATGGATACAGGCAATTGCCACATTACTTACCAATATCCATATTCCCAATTTACTTAAAGGCAAAATATATCAGGGCAAGATTAAAACAGTATGTGTGCCAGGATTAAACTGCTATTCCTGTCCTGCTGCAACAGGCGCCTGCCCCATCGGAGCTTTTCAGGCGGTTATCGGATCCTCCAGATTTAAATTTTCATATTACATAACCGGTTTTTTCATTCTACTCGGTATGACACTCGGAAGATTTATCTGTGGTTTTTTATGTCCGTTTGGCTGGTTTCAGGATTTACTTCATAAAATCCCTGGAAAAAAATTTTCCACAGCCCGGCTGAAGCCGCTAAGATACCTAAAATATATGATCCTTATTATTTTCGTTATCCTTCTGCCAATGTTTGTAACGAACTCTGTAGGAATGGGGGATCCGTTCTTCTGTAAATACATTTGCCCACAAGGTGTTTTGGAAGGAGCCATACCACTGTCACTTGGAAATACCGCTATAAGGTCTGCACTTGGAACACTTTTTTCTTTTAAATGCCTTATTTTGATTACAGTTGTTGTGTTGAGTATTTTGTTCTACAGACCATTTTGTAAATGGATCTGTCCTCTTGGAGCAATCTATTCATTATTTAATAAGATCAGCTTTCTTAATATTAAAGTTGAAAGCAGCAAATGTGTCGGATGCAACAAATGTTCAAAGGCATGTAAAATGGATATTGATGTGTGCAAGACTCCAAATCATCCAGAATGTATACGATGCGGAGCTTGCATCAAGGCTTGTCCAAAAGATGCAATCCAATATCAGTTTCTAGGCAAAACATGTCAGAAAAAGAACAACAGCAACCAACCATAAACCAATCGGTAACTATTAATTTTATTACTATTATTCAAAGGAGTATTTTTTATGAAAACAAAAAGAACATTTCTATTTATTTTAACACTTTGCATAGCATTATTGTTTACAGCATGTAGCGGAAAAGAAGCTGCAAGCACAGAAAAATCGCAGGATACAAAAACTGAATCCAGTTCCGTATCTAAGGATGATTCCAACTCTAAACTAGATAATTTATATCAGCAGGAGAATCAGATCTTCGCAGATCACGAAGATGTATGGAACAAAGCATTTGGCATGATGAGCAAAAGTGCTGCAGATCCAAATGGAAATTATGCTGACTATCTGGCTGACACTGTTGAATCAAACAAGGACTCTTTTACAGATGACGAACTGAAAACGCTTACCGCTGATATTGAAACTATCCGAAAAATCGAGGAACAGATAGCCGAGATTGAAAAGAAAAATACAGGATCTGATAACACTGATCAGAAAAACAGTTCCAACGACGCATCTCCTTTCAAGAATTTCTCTGGTCAGGATTATGATGGGAATTCTGTTGATGAAAGCCTGTTTTCCAAAAATGCAGTAACTGTCATCAATTTCTGGTTCACCGGCTGCAAACCTTGTGTTGCCGAGTTATCTAAGCTTAACGAATTAAACGATGCAATCAAATCAATGGGCGGCGAAGTCGTAGGTATCAATACAGAAACCTTCGATGGAAATAAAACTGCCATAAAAGAAGCAAAGACTCTTCTCAAGAGCCAGGGTGCTAAATATCGCAATCTTTCCATTGACTCTTCTTCAGATGCAGGGAAATACGCATCCGATATCATGGCATTTCCTACAACAATACTGGTCGATAGAAATGGTAATATTGTAGGTGATCCGATGCTCGGCGGGATTGATAATCAAGACAATTATGATACTCTGATGAAACAGATTCAGTCTGTCATCGATGCCGATAGCACAAATAAATAAAAATATGCAAAAGGCTCCCTGTGTATTCCACAGAGGGCTCTTTTGCTGCAATGAAACGATTTCGTTTAAAAATGTGTTACAACTGCATTTGCTGCTTCTGATGCAGGTTGTTATCTTTTTTTCCTGTTATATACCGGCAATTCTGTATATTATCGGTGCGAAGAGGAATCTGCCACGAAAGTATGTTTTAAATGAGCTATAGAAAATAATACCCAATTATATGTAGAAAAGTCAGGAAGATTAAATATAATCAACCTGACTTTATCTGTTTATAATTCTCCAGCCCGTTCAAGTACCATACGTTTTACAGTACTACAGACATAAAATCCATATGCATTATATATATCGGCTCGAAAATCAATCACTATTCAACACATAATTTCTAGTTGTAACCCCACTGACTCTTCCCTTTGCATTGACCAGAACCGCTTTAAATAATGTCTCTCCGGCCGGCATCTCAATCGGTCCTGTATATTTTGTAGAGTCTGTTGTCGGATCGGATTTGTCTGTTGTATAATACGCCTCATATCCATCCGGTACTTTAATTACAATCTCCTGAGCCGAATTATACTGGCCGGTAGAAGGTGATACAGCCGGCGCATCCTCAATTGGAAGCTCTACGGTATATGATTTTTTTACAGGAAGGCTTGGAACTCCCTGCTTATTGACTGCAATTGCATAAATGGTAGTATCGCCTTCTTCAATCTGTATAGGCTCTTTATATTTATGACTTCTGGTTGTTGGTTTTTTCTTGTTTTTTGTGTAATAAATCTTATAACCGCTTTCTGCTGTCAGTGTCAGCTGCTGTACATCATCATACGTCTCACTGTCGTTCAGGCTGAACGTTGGTTTCTTGACAATATACTCACTTAATTCTCCTGATACACTGGAGTCAGCTTCATCCAGAAGAGTAGGTATATTATCTTTCAGATCTGCACGCATATAAAATTCTATACATGCGCGGTACAATTCAACATTCTGCGGCTGCTTTTTCAATGCCTGCTCAAACATCTGCTCAGCTTTATCGGTATTGTCCTGCGCCTGGTATACTTTCGACAGACCAGTATATGCTTCCGGACGTTTATTATCCTTTGACAATGCTTTATTAAAACTTTCTTTTGCCGTTGTATAATCATTCCGGGACAATGCTTTATTTCCCTTATTGATGGCTCCTATATACGATGTCATATATGCAAAGACCCCTACTCCTGCAATAATCAGTAAAAGGGACAGGGCAAGCAGAAGAAAGTTTCTTCTTCTTTCTCTGCGTCGTGCTTTTTTTCTTGCTAATTCACGTTTTCTCCTTCTTCTTTCACTGTCTGACATCGGTCTGCGGTTTCTGTTACCGGATGCATACTGCCTCCGTCCATATCCGTCCGCTTCCCCGTTAATTTCTCCTTTTATCTCTGCTGTAAGCATATCATCCAATGGATTGTAGTCTGGAACAATCCGGACTTCACGTCCGCAATTTTCACAATACAACTTTCCTTCAGGTATCCTGTATCCACAATACCTACATCTCATCTTATGCCATCCTCCTACTGTGATTTTCTATTTCTTATGAATTTTTTTCTTTTAAATATTGTTCAAACTCTTCCGACGACATCAGAACCTTTCGCGGTTTTGTTCCCTCTTCCGGTCCGACTGCCCCCGCCTCACATAGTTGATCCATAATTCTGGCCGCTCTGTTAAATCCAATCTTAAATGCCCGCTGAAGCATTCCGATCGATGCCTTCTCTTTTTCGATGATCAATCGTCCTGCATCTGCAAAATATGCATCATTTTCATCCTCTCCTGACGAACTGCCTATAACTGATCCGCCTGTAGGAGCTGTATTTACATGATTCTCTATTTCCTGACTGTATGTAACATCGCCATTATTCTCCCGCAGATACTCTACTACCTGCTGTACTTCTTTATCTGTCACAAATGATCCCTGTACTCTTGCAGGTTTCTGATATCCGGAAGGATAGAATAACATATCTCCTTTACCGAGCAGTTTTTCCGCACCATTCATATCGATGATCGTCCGTGAATCAACGCCGGACGATACGGAAAATGCAATTCTCGATGGCATATTTGCCTTAATCAGTCCCGTAATTACATTAACAGACGGCCTCTGTGTTGCAATTACCAGATGGATTCCTGCTGCTCTAGCAAGCTGGGCAAGACGGCAGATTGCCTCTTCTACATCTCCCGGCGCAACCATCATCAGATCTGCAAGCTCGTCTACAATGATGATAATCTGAGGCATTGGTTCTAGTTTTTCGCCATCCTCTGTCTGTACTCCCATACTTTTAATCTTTTCATTGTAGCCCTTCATATCTCTTACGTTGTATTTTGCAAATGCCTGGTAACGTCTGCTCATTTCGGCAACCGCCCAGTTCAGTGCTCCTGCTGCCTTTTTCGGATCTGTAACGACAGGGATCAAAAGATGTGGGATTCCGTTATATACACTTAATTCCACAACTTTTGGATCGATCATAATCAGTTTTACTTCATCTGGTGCTGCTTTATACAAAATACTCATAATCAAAGTATTGATACATACTGATTTTCCGGATCCCGTTGCACCTGCAATTAACACATGCGGCATCTTCGCGATATCCGTAACTACCGTTTTTCCTCCGATGTCTTTTCCAACTGCAAACGATATCTTCGATGTACTATTCTGGAATTCCGGAGATTCCAGAAGGTCTCTCAACATAACTGCACTGTTTTCTTTATTCGGAACTTCTATTCCAACCGCTGCCTTTCCAGGTATCGGTGCTTCGATACGGATATCTGCCGCCGCAAGATTTAATTTAATATCATCGGCAAGTCCGACAATCTTGCTTACCTTCACTCCCATCTCTGGTTGAAGTTCATATCTGGTGACGGACGGTCCACAGCTTACATTTGTAATCGTTACGTTTACACCAAAGTTTTCAAGCGTCTGCTGTAATTTCATTGCTGTTTCCCGTAAATGCGCATCTGACTCCCCGCCGCCGCGTTTTCCTTTTTTCAAAAGTGAAATCGGCGGATACTGGTATGCTTTCTTCGGTTTTGCCTGATCGGCAGCAACGGTAGCTTCCACACTTGCCACTTCACTGGCCATGCCGGCTGCACCCATCTTAGGATTTTTGCGTTTTGCCGGTTTTTCTTCTGCCACAACATCTGGTTCTTCCGGCATCTGCGCAGATTCTGATACATCCATCTCTTTTTCCACCGGTTGTTCATCCGGCATATCTCTGTACATCTCTTCTTGCATTTCATCCGGCACCGGTTCTGCACGGTGTATGATGAATTCCGGTTTTTCCGGTCCTTTTGCCCGTTTCGGATCGATCGGCAGTTCTCTTACCTCCGGTGACTTTTTGGCAATGGATGTATCAAACGATACACCTTCTACGTATTTTTCACGTCTCTTTGCCGTATTATCATCCATTTCTTTCTGAGAAGCAGCTTTCTCTTGTTGCGCTTCTCTTTGTGCCCTTTGTATCTCACGTTCACGCCGTCGTTCTTCCGACAGCTGTTTACGCCTTTTCGCATCTTCTTTTGCCCGGATATAAGCTTTTCCGCTTCCTGCCTTCACGCCTTTTAACGCCGATTTTTCTGTAATCAGCACAATGCAAATGATCATCAAAATGATACTGACTACATAAGTTCCGGCTACTCCGATTGCAGGAGTCAGAATACTCACAAAAAAAGCTCCTATCTTTCCGCCCATATAATCAATCAGTTCAAATAAAGTCTCTATAATCAACACTAATACAATGCCAAATATAATCTTGGTATGTGCATTTTTATTTCCTCTGTTTGAAATGAGAAACGATACCATTCCAAATAAAAGGAACGGGATCACATACGCAATCGCACCAAATACACTTTGCAAAATTTCAGATATTGCCTCCCCTATAAAACCTGCAACTCCAAAATTACTGATCAATATAATAATGCTGACCGCCAATGTCGCCCAGATAATAATCTCATCATGTATAAAACTATTCGCAGCCACCTGTCTGGATGCAGCTTTCGATTTTCTGGCCGTTGTTTTTCTATTTTGTGACGTTTTTGTCGTCCTGTTTTTTCTTGTTTTTCCTGTGGATTTACCACTCGTTTTTTTCTTGGTAGACTTTGCAGCCATATAACTTCCCCCTTATTATGGCAATACTATTATTATAGCATTTAGGGAAATTTATGTCATTACACATTTTCGTTCTTTTTTTCATTTCTCTCATCTATCATTTCGTGCAATTTATTCAACGCATCATTTAATCCACCAACTTCATCGATCAGCCCTTCTTTTACTGCTTCCTCTCCTTCCAGAAGACTTCCTACATCCTTTACAAGCTCTGTAGGATTTAGCATTAGTTCTTCTATTCTCTCTTTTGATATCCTGGAATGTGCTGCAAGAAAGCCGGTAATCCGGTCCTGCGTGCGGATCATATTATCCAGACTTTTCTGCACACCGATAAACATTCCATTTGAACGTACAGGATGAATCACCATGGTCCCGCTTGGCACAATAAAAGAATAATCTGCCGATACCGCAAGCGGTCCTCCGATCGAATGACTGCCTCCCAGCACCAGTGAAACCGTTGGCTTACTTAAGGACGCAATCATCTCCGCAATCGACAATCCGGCCTCCACATCTCCTCCCATAGTATTAAGCAGGATCAGTAGTCCATCTATCTCTTCGCTGTCTTCTATTTCTGCCAGAATTGGCAGCAGATGTTCGTATTTGGTTGCTTTTGTATTCCCAGATACGTTCTCATGCCCTTCTACTTCTCCGATAATTGTAAGCAGCTTAATGTAGTGCTTCTTATCTCCATTTTGCAGATTCGCACTTCCTGTTTCTTTTACTTCTTCCATTTCTTCTTTCATAAAAAAACACCTCCATACTTTCTTAGTATGGAGATGTCCGTATCTTTTTATACGACAGCATACGATAAATCTTCGGGTTATAAGTATTCCCGCTCTAATTGCTGTACCATATTCTGGTATAGCATCCTGCATGCTTCATTTTTTCTGTTTTTCGCAAGTGTTACACATGGCACCAGATAATCATGGTATAGATTCTGATAGATATCCGATGCATCTTTTTGCATATCAATCGCACATACAATTGCCGGTGCCACATCATAATATGCTTCCACCAGCGCCCGGCCATCTTCTGACTGCATCAGATAATCATCACGGTATCTCCGGAGTTCTGTAAGTTCCGGGCAATCGTCCGGCTTATTCTGATCTATACACACTGCAGTTGTAATATAACACAGTCCCTTATGAAATCCCTGCGCAATTTTATCGTAAGAAGACTTTGACAATGTCAGTCCTGTTACATTTCTTTCGTTCCAGAGGTTTATAATCGCTTCTGCCAGCCTGTCACCTGTCTGGGAACGCGTATATGTGATCATCGGGATTACATATACCGCCATGATAAGATTCATATCCATGGCTGTCTTTTTCTGCTCACGCTTTGAAATTTCATTTAACTTCTCCTGCGCATAATCCGGGATCACGGAAACGATATCATTCCATCCGCTTTCATCAGCCGGTTCATCACAATATAGCAGCAGAGACCCAAGCAGCTCTTCATATGTATGATAAAGATTATGAAATGCTTCTTCATATGTTTTTTTTCGAAAAGCCCCGACTTTTTCCAGTGCTTCGTCAAAAAACCTGCGGATACCATCTTTCATCTCTTCCTGCATCATGTGTAAACCTCCTGATACTTTTATCTCTTATTCGTCCCAGTTATGATATACATCCTGAACATCATCATCATCATCAAGCATATCCAGAGTCTTCTGAATGTTTGCAATATCTTTTGCATCTGTCAGTTCTACATATGTCTGTGGAATCATTGTTACCTCTGCTGATGCCATAGGGATTCCAGCTTCTTCCATAGCAAGACGTACTGCACTGAAGTCATCTGGATCTGTCAGTACTTCAAAACTGTCTTCTTCTTCAACAAAGTCTTCTGCACCTGCGTCCAGTACCTGCATCATCAATTCATCTGCATCACCTTCGTATTCTTCTTTGTCGATTACGATCTGACCTTTTTTATCGAACATAAAAGATACGCATCCAGGTGTTCCTACATTACCATTTCCTTTTGTAAATGCATTCTTAACATTAGAAGCTGTACGGTTTTTGTTATCTGTAAGTGTCTCTACGATAATTGCTGTACCATTTGGTCCATATCCTTCATATGTAATATGCTCATAATTTGCAGCACTCATATCTCCGGATGCACGTTTGATATTTCTTTCAATCGTATCATTTGGCATATTGTTAGATTTTGCTTTTGCAATAACGTCTCTCAGTCTGCTGTTATTAGCCGGATCTGTACTTCCGCCTTCTTTTACTGCTACCGCAATCTCTTTACCGATCTTTGTAAAGATTTTTCCCTTTGCAGCATCATTTTTTTCTTTCTTATGCTTAATATTGGCAAATTTTGAATGTCCTGACATGTCTTTTACCTCACTTCATCTATTTGTTTATCTTTTATTGTATTATTACACACTTTTTCTATTTTATCACGCTTCAGGTAGTTTTTCAATCTTAACTGTCTGAATTATATTATTATCTATCTGTAAAACTGTAAAACGATATCCTTCATAATCTACAACACATCTTTCATCCTCACCCGGAATGTGCTCAAGTTCATCAATCAGAAATCCGTTCAACGTCTCATAATCTTCCTTTTCAAATGTAACAGGAATCAGATCTTCAAGGTCTTCCAATTCTGTCATACCATTTGCTATCACGCTTCCGTCATTCTGCTTCTGGATCATCTCATCTTCTTCGTCATATTCATCCAGGATATTTCCAACGATCTCTTCCAGGATATCTTCCATGGCAACAAGACCAGAAGTCTGCCCATATTCATCCAGAACAATTACCATATGGTTTTTTGCAGACTGCATTTCTTTAAACAACGTATCAATACTTTTTGTTTCCGGTATGTATGTAACAGGTCTGATATAATCTTTCAGTTCTTTCATCGGACGGTTCCGCTTTGCTTCATCCAGATAACCGCTCATTGCATCTCTCAGATGTATGATCCCGATAATCTCATCAATATCTTCATGATATACCGGGAATCTCGAAAACCTTTCATCTAACATAAACTTAAGCGCATCTTCCAGCGGCTGCTCTCCATCGATTGCAACAATATTCTTCCGATGTGTCATAATATCCTTTGCATCTTTATCCATATAACGGAAAATATTGCGAATCAGCCCTGCTGCTTCTTTTTGCATCTCTTCGTCCATTTCATCTTCATGAAATATCTGTTTCATCCGGTGGAACAAACTTCCCTCTTCCATAATTAATTATCCTTAAACTCCTTCTTCTATGTATGAAGCTCGAAACTGATCCGAATCGCCTCATCAACTTTGTTCATTATCTCTTTATCCAGATGACATACCAGATCCCGGAGTCTTTGTTTGTCGATCGTCCGGACCTGTTCCAGTAATATCACTGAATTTTTTACAATCTGATACCTTCTTGCATCAATCTCTACATGCGTCGGTAATTTTGCTTTGTTCATACGTGAAGTAATTGCTGCACAGATCACAGTCGGACTATGTCTGTTACCAACATCATTCTGTATAATAAGAACAGGACGGGTTCCTCCCTGTTCTGACCCTACTACAGGACTTAAATCTGCATAATATATGTCTCCACGTTTCACCTGCACTTTGCTTCACACTCCGATTCTCAAGATATGGATAGTATTTCCATCTTTTCTCGAAAGTATTCTGCAAAGCTTTAGTTTTCCATATTTTTTTAATATGACAGCTTAAAAGCTGTCTACCTGTTCTACCACTTCTCCATGGCGGATGTATTCTCTTGGAATTCTCTTATTCAGCACACATACAAATTCATAATTGAATCTGCCCGATAATTCTGCCAGTGTATCCACCGGAAGATATTCTTTTCCATTTCGTCCGAAAATCGTAACTTTATCTCCAAATTCCACATCTTCAATTGCAGTAACATCTACCATGAACTGATCCATACACACACGTCCGATAATCGGTGCCTTCTGTCCGTGGATCAGTACATATCCTTTATTAGACAGACTTCTTGGATATCCGTCTCCATATCCAACAGGAATCGTTGCAACTTTTGTCGGCTTTGTCGTTACATAGGTTCCACCATAGCTTACCTGCTTTCCTTCTGTCAGCCATTTTACATGCGCTACATGACTAATCAGCTCCATTGCAGGTTTCAGTGGAACATTTTCTTTTTCCACTTCATCCGACGGGTACATACCATACGTTGTGATTCCCGCACGGACAATATCCATATTGGCATCCTTTACGTCAATGATACCCGCACTGTTTGAACAGTGATAATATGAAAATGTAACATTTCTCTTTTTCAGTTCTTCTTTCATCCAGAGATATTTTTCAAGCTGTTCATTGGTAAATGTCTTATCTCCTTCATCTGCTTTTGAAAAATGTGTAAACATTCCTTCCATAACAATATTCGGAAGCTTACTGATCTTTGCGATCACATCTGCATTTTCTTTTGTAATCTGGAATCCAAGTCTTGACATTCCCGTATCCAGTTTGATATGTGCATAGACTTTACAATCCATCGCTGCCGCAAGTTCTGATACTTCTTTTGCCATCTCATAGCTGTAAAGTGTCATACGGACTTCATTACGCAACATAACTTCCCACTGATCCGGGAAAATGCACCCCAGCACCAGTACCGACTTTTTCAGGCACGCATCTTTTAACAAAATAGCCTCATCCAGTGTCGCAACCGCATAACCCCAGATATAATCTTTTGCTTCCAGAAGTCTTGCGATCTGTACAGCACCGTGTCCATAACCATCCATCTTAATAACGGCCATGATCTGGGTACCTTCCTCGATATTCTTCTTCATCATCTCTATATTATATTCAACCGCATCCAAATCGACTCTGGCTAAAACTCTTGTATATTGTTTCACTGTTATTATTCCTCCAGTTCCATTAATGCTTTACTGATATATTCTATCAAATCTCTCGCCATTACACTATATACGCCTTTTTCAATTTTTGCAAGGTCACCGGACAATCCATGTACATAAGTACCAAGAGAAGCTGCTTCTTCCAGCTCTTTTCCCTGTGCCATAAATCCCGCAATGATACCTGCAAGCACATCACCGGATCCTGCTTTTGCCATAGCACAGTTACCTGTCTGATTTAACCGGATTCCTCTTTCTTCTCCTGCGATCAGCGTTCTGGAATCTTTTAACACACATACAATACGAAGTGTCTCCACAAATTGTTTTAAGAACTCCACTCTGTCTTTTTTCAGATTTTCTACAGAATCTCCTGTTACTCTTGACATTTCCTTCATATGTGGTGTGATCACAAATCTTCTTCCTTCTATATGTCTTAAATAATTCTTATTATCTGCCAGAAGATTCAGCCCATCTGCATCAATCAGACATGGAACTCTTACATAATCAATCACTGTTTTTAATATTCTTTCTGCCGTTTTACTTTGTCCAAGTCCTGATCCGACACAGACTGCATCTGCCCACTCCAGTAACCGGATTACTTCTACCTGTTCAAAATCTTCATATGTCGTAATGATTGCTTCCGGAAGAAGTGTCTGAAGAATCGCCCTGTTGTCTTTTGCAGTATATATTCTCACAAGTCCGGCTCCTGCCATATATGCAGCATGCGCATTCAGATATGCGGCTCCTGCCATGCCCTTACTTCCTGCAATTATCAGTAGTTTTCCATAACTTCCTTTGTTAGAATCTTCTTCTCTTTTTGGAAGGAGCTTTCTGTAATCTTCTTTTTCATCACTTTTTACTATATCCGTATCATCCATCAGCGGCTGCGCAGAGATCCCGATATCCCAGACAACCGTTTTTCCGGCATATTTTCTTCCCTGTGCCAGTTCCAGTCCAAGCTTTTTGAACTGAAATGTGACCGTATAATCCGCCTCAAATGCACATCCAAGCACACATCCTGTTGTTGCAGATAATCCGGAAGGGATATCTACTGCAAACCTTACTGCATCCTGTGCATTCATCCATTCTATTACCTGTCTGTAAATTCCGTCCACATCACGGCTGAGACCGACACCGAATACCGCATCAATCACCAGACTGTAATGTCCGTCTTCCGGTATACAGTATCTGACTTTTCCGCCGCATGCCTCCAGTTTCCTGATCTGTTCTTTCGTTTCTTTCGTGCAATGCTCCGCATCTCCTACCAGAAATGCCTGTACTTTATAATCTTTTTCTAATAACATTCTCGCAATTGCGAATCCGTCCCCTCCGTTGTTTCCCGTTCCACATACGACACAGACATCCGAAAAATCCATTTTTTCCTGTTCCATTATCTGTATACATCCGTCTGCGGCACGTTCCATTAATTCCAGTGACGGAACACCTAACTTCTGAATAGTATATTGATCTGCAGATTTCATCTGCGCTGCATTTACCAAATACTGCATATCATCATCTCCCAACTGACATATTTACGCAACCTGAATCCTGATAATTTTGATAAAGGTACTTTGGTAATCTACAGAAGCCGCCACTGGCGGCTTCTGTAGAACACAAGTTGACAAAAGGACGTGTAAAAGTATATCCGTCTTACAGATTACTCTTACACGTCATTTTTATGTTTTTATTTATGATCTTCTTTGTAGCGGCTGATATTATAAGACAGCTGCATCAGACTCTCTGATAAATGCACATTTTCAACCACAACATTATCTGGAAGGTTCAGATCTGTATGTGCAAAATTCCAGATAGCCCGCACACCGTTTTCCACCAGCATGTTTGCTACTTCAATTGCTTTTTCCTTCGGAATTGTAAGAACAGCAATATCTATATCATTGTTCTGTACAAATGTCTTCAGATCATCCATCATACGGATCGGCACACCACGGATCGATACGCCCTGAAGTCTTGGATTGACATCAAAAATCCCTTTCAGGATAAAACCACGGTTTTCAAAAGCTGCATAATTTGCCAGTGCCTGCCCAAGATTTCCGGCACCGATAATAATAATATTATGATCTTCTTCCAAACCTAATATCTTTCCAATCTCCGTATATAAATACTTTACATTATAACCATATCCCTGTTGTCCGAATCCTCCGAAGTTATTAAGATCCTGACGGATCTGAGATGCTGTTACTTTCATGCGCTTGCTCAGATCATTCGAAGAGATACGTTCTACACCATTTTCCAACAGTTCACCCAAATATCTGTAATACCTCGGCAGTCTTCTGATGACAGCACGAGAAATCTCTCTTTCTTCCAATATATTCACCCTTCCAATCTTAGTCTAGGATAATTATATAAAATTGAAAGATTATTGTCAAACTATTGTTGAATTTTATACAATTTCCGTTATAATAAAGTAGCATATGCAAATGCATTTTAGGAATACAGACAGAATAATGTATCCATATTTAGGAGGAAATTTATGATATTAGCATGTCACGGGATCCAGAAATCCTTTGGGGAACATCTCATTGTGAATGATGGATCTTTTCATATAGAGGATCATGAAAAAGCCGCTCTCGTCGGACCGAACGGAGCTGGAAAATCGACCCTTCTTAAGATGATCGTCGGTGAACTTGCACCGGACGGAGGGAATGTCATCCTCACAAAAGGGAAGACCTTAGGCTACCTGGCCCAGCATCAGGAAATGCAGAGTGGGAACACCATTTACGAAGAAGTAAAGACCGCAAAATCCGATATTATCGCGATGGAACGGCGTATCCGTGAGATCGAGATGGAATTAAAGCACTTATCCGGCGAAGCCTTAAATGACCGGTTAGAAACTTATAACCGCCTTACTGCGGCTTTCGAGCGCGAAAATGGTTATGCATATGAAAGCGAGATCACCGGTGTTTTAAAGGGGCTTGGTTTTACAGAAACTGATTTTACAAAACCCGTAGACACTCTTTCCGGAGGTCAGAAAACCCGTGTTTCCCTTGGCAAACTTCTGCTCACGAAACCGGATATTCTGCTTCTGGATGAGCCGACCAACCACCTGGATCTGAACTCCATCGCATGGCTGGAAACCTATCTTTTAAACTATCAGGGAGCCGTACTTATCGTCTCACATGACCGTTATTTTCTAAACAAAGTTGTGACAAAAGTTCTGGAAATCGAGCTTGGCACTCTTCGTACTTACATGGGAAATTACAGCGATTATGCTGCCAAGAAGCAGCAGCTCCGTGATATCCGTCTGAAAGAATACCTGAATCAGCAGCAAGAAATCAAGCATCAGGAAGCTGTCATCGAAAAGCTGCGTTCTTTCAACCGCGAAAAATCAATCAAGCGGGCAGAAAGTCGTGAAAAAATGCTTGAAAAGATGCAGACCATCGATAAACCGATGGAAGTCAATACCGACATCCATCTGAAACTTGAACCTTCCTGCGTCAGCGGTAACGACGTCTTAACCATCGAGCACTTATGCAAATCATTTCCAGGGCAGGAATTATTTACAGATATTAATCTGGAGATCAAACGTGGCGAGCATGTGGCTGTGATCGGTGATAACGGGACCGGTAAAACCACGCTCTTAAAAATATTGAACCATGTCATTGCAGCCGACTCCGGAACTTACACCCTTGGCTCCAATGTAAAAATCGGTTACTACGACCAGGAACATCATGTACTTCATATGGAAAAGACCATTTTTGGTGAAATCTCTGATGATTACCCGGCACTTACCAATACAGAGATCCGCAATGTACTTGCTGCCTTCCTTTTCACAGGAGACGATGTATTCAAACAGATCAGCTCTTTGAGCGGTGGGGAACGAGGACGTGTTTCTCTTGCAAAGCTGATGCTTTCAGAGGCGAATTTCCTGATCCTCGATGAGCCGACCAACCACCTGGATATTGCATCAAAAGAAATTCTGGAAAATGCGCTGAATGATTATACCGGCACGGTACTTTACGTTTCACATGACCGTTATTTTATCAACCAGACTGCAACCCGTATTCTGGATCTTGTCAATCATACATTTGTCAACTACATTGGCAATTATGACTATTATCTGGAGAAAAAAGAAGAACTTACCACAGCCTATGCCGGCACTTCTGCTTCACCGGATCCGGACAGTACTTCTGAAAGATCTGTCTCTGAATCCAAGCTCAGCTGGCAGGAACAAAAAGAAGCCCAGGCAAAACTCAGGAAACGCCAGAACGAACTGAAAAAGACAGAAGAACGTATTGGCGAACTGGAAGAACGTGATGGAGAAATTGATTCTCTGATGGTACAGGAAGAAATCTTTACCAATTCTGTAAAATGTCAGGAACTTGCAAAAGAAAAAGCTGCCATTGCGGAAGAACTGGAAGAATTATACGAAAAATGGGAAGAACTTGCAGAAGAAGTTTAATTTTTCTAATCCTTTATCTGTTGTAGTTTCTTATAGCTGTGGCGGTAACCTTTAAGTTCTCTTACACACTTTTTAACAAAAAGGGAGTGTTGCAAAATAACTGTTTTCAGTTATCGAGCAATACTCCTTTTTTATATACCTAAATATCTTATTTTTTAATTTTTAAAGAGTTTCCAGTTTTTCTGCGATTGCTTTAATGAATCCCTCACTGTTAAGTACTGTTGGATTTTCGAGTGTAGTGATCAGTGCCAGGTCTTTTGTCATCTTTCCTTCTTCGATCGTATCAATCGTTGCTTTTTCAAGCTTATCGGCAAACGCCATTAATTCTTCATTTCCATCCAGCTCTCCACGTTTTCTGAGTGCTCCAGTCCATGCAAAGATCGTTGCTACAGAGTTTGTAGATGTCTCTTCCCCTTTCAGGTGCTTGTAATAATGTCTCTGTACCGTTCCATGTGCTGCTTCATATTCATAATTTCCATCCGGTGATACCAGAACTGATGTCATCATGGCAAGTGAACCAAATGCAGAAGATACCATATCACTCATAACATCTCCGTCATAATTCTTACATGCCCAGATATATCCACCTTCTGATTTCATAACACGTGCAACCGCATCATCGATCAATGTATAGAAATATGTAATTCCGGCTTCTTTAAACTTATCTGCATAGTCTTTGTCAAAGATTTCCTGGAAAATATCTTTAAATGTATGATCGTATTTTTTAGAAATGGTATCCTTTGTTGCAAACCACAGATCCTGTTTTGTATCTAACGCATAGTTAAAGCAGCTTCTTGCAAAACTTTCAATGGATCCACATAAGTTGTGCATTCCCTGCGCAACTCCCGGTCCTGCATAGTTATGAACCAGCTCTCTTGTCTCAGTTCCATCTTCTGCTGTATATACAAGCTCCACTTTTCCTGGTCCAGGAATTTTCATCTCTGCATTTTTATATACATCTCCATATGCATGTCTTGCGATCGTAATTGGCTTTTTCCAGTTCTTTACGCATGGTTCAATCCCTTTTACAACAATCGGTGCGCGGAATACTGTTCCATCAAGAATCGCACGGATTGTTCCATTCGGACTCTTCCACATTTCTTTCAGATCATATTCTGTCATACGTGCAGCATTTGGAGTGATGGTTGCACATTTTACTGCTACTTTATACTTCTTTGTTGCATTTGCTGCATCAATGGTTACCTGATCGTTTGTCTCATTTCTGTATTCCAGACCCAGATCATAATATTCGGTATTCAGTTCAATATATGGCTCCAGAAGATCCTCTTTGATCATCTTCCAGAGGATTCTTGTCATCTCATCTCCGTCCATCTCTACAATCGGTGTTGTCATCTTAATTTTTGCCATGGTAAAGTCTCCTTCCTAATCTATACAATTCTGTAATATTCTCCAATTACTCACCAGACTATCCGTCTGCTTCTGACGATTATTCTTCCAAATGTAAATTTTCCATTACATGCCAAATATGTTCATTTGCCAGCTGTTCTGCTTTCTTTGCATCTTTTGCTTTTATTGCTTCCAGAATCCCTCTGTGTTCCTCGATGGATTTTTCTGCACGCTCCGGCGCTTCAATCGACATGGTTCTTGCCAGCTGTACGTATTTGTGAAAATCTGTCAATACATGTTCCAGTATTCTGCTGTTGGATGCTTCGTACAGGATCTTATGAAATTTTCCATCCATTTCTGACATCTGTTCAATCTGATTTGCGCCTTTTTTATGTAAATGAAATTCTGCCAAAAGTATAACCTCTTCGAGTTCTTCGACCTGGGCATCTGTAATATACTTCGTCGCCCAGTTCGCACATAATCCTTCCAGCTGTGAACGTATTTTATAAATGTCTTTTACATCTTTTCTGGTTATCGCTGTTACATATGCTCCCTTATTCGGAATAATTGTAACCAGCCCTTCCAGTTCTAATTGCCTTAACGCTTCTCTGACCGGAGTTCTACTTACCCCAAGTTCTTCGCCGATCGTTACTTCACGTAATTCCTCATGATTTTTGTATACTCCATTCAGAATATCTTCCCTTAATCGTCTAAACACTCTTCCCCTCAGGGATCTGTCCTGATATTCTTCCATTTATAGCACCTCTGTTAAATCAAATCTATCCCAATTCTCTTACTGTTTTCATCAATGACCTTAATCAGCTCTTCATCTGTCAGAACTGTTACACGTCCTTCTTCATACTGTTCATCAACCCATTCTTTTACTGCTCCTACAAGCTCTGAATTCTTATCTACCTTCTTATCATCCGGAAGCTTAAAGTAAGTATTGATCCAATGTGCAATACCTGCAAGCCCTGATGTGTTGGAAATTGCCACAAGCGGTGGACGGTTCAGGAATTTTCCGGTATCAAATACATTGTAGATTTCTTCATTTTTAAGAAGACCATCTGCATGTATTCCTGCTCTTGTCACATTGAAGTTTCTTCCGACAAATGGTGTTCTGGACGGAATTTTATATCCGATTTCCTTTTCGTAATAATCTGCCATTTCTGTAATAACAGTCGTATCCATCCCATCTAATGTTCCACGAAGCTGTGCATATTCAAATACCATTGCTTCAAGTGGTGTATTTCCTGTTCGTTCTCCGATTCCAAATAACGAACAGTTTACTCCGCAAGCCCCGTACAGCCATGCTGTCGAAGAATTGCTGACCGCTTTGTAAAAATCATTATGTCCATGGAACTCGATCAGTTCACTTGGAACACCTGCATGAACACGAAGTCCATAGATAATACCCGGAATAGATCTTGGGATCACAGCTCCCGGATAGTTAACTCCATATCCCATGGTATCACAGACACGGATCTTAACCGGGATCTTATATTCATCCATCAGCTTCATAAGTTCCAGACAGAACGGAATTACAAATCCGTAGATATCCGAACGGGTGATGTCTTCCAGATGGCATCTTGGGCTGATGCCTGTCTCCAGACATTCTCTGACAACAGACAGATAATGTTCCATTGCCTCACGTCTGGTCATCTTTAATTTATAGAAAATGTGGTAGTCCGAACAACTTACTAAAATACCGGTTTCTTTCATACCGATTTCTTTTACCAGTTCGAAATCTTTTTTACTTGCACGGATCCAGCTTGTTATCTCTGGGAATTTGTAATCTCTTTCCATACATTTGTATACGGCATCTCTGTCCTTTTTGCTGTAAAGGAAGAACTCACACTGTCTTACTTTTCCTTTCGGACCACCCAGACGATGGAAATAGTCATATAACGTTACAATCTGATCTGTACTATATGGAGCACGGGACTGCTGTCCATCTCTGAATGTCGTATCTGTAATCCATATCTCATCCGGCATACAATGTGGAACGATTCTGTCATTGAATGCGATCTTTGGAATCTCGTCATAATGGAACAGATTCCGGAATACATTCGGTGTCTGCACATCCACCAATGGATACATATGCTCTTCGAGTTGCAATAAGTTTGTATGTTCATTCAGGTATACTTTTCTGTTTTCCATTTCATCGCCTGCTTTCTAAATAGTTTTCTATAGTAAAGTACTAAACTCAACATGTATAATTGTATACAATGATACATGTGTTGTCAATACCATCTTGTATATTTATTCAAAAAAAATTACGAGTATGATATTTTCCGTATATCATGCGGAAATATCATACTCGCAATTCTATCGTAACAGCGAAATGTTATCTTTATTTATTACTTTTTTAAATCGTCACATTCCAGGCAACTGCCAATGGCTGTTCTATAGATAAACTTTTTAATAAAGTTTTGCATTTACCTCTCTTGGACTGAATCCTTCATCCTGCAGCGCTTTCATAATCTCATGCTTATGCTCTGTTCCGAAAGCTTCCAGTGTAATACGCAGTTCCACTGCAGCATTACGGTTCGTGCTTACAAACTGGTTATGCTCCAGTTTGATTACGTTACCGTTTACTTTTGCAATGGTAGAAGCAACACGAACCAGTTCTCCCGGTTTATCCGGCAGAAGTACAGATACAGAGAAGATTCTGTCTCTCTGGATCAGACCATGTTGTACGATTGATGACATTGTGATCACATCCATGTTACCACCGCTTAAGATCGATACTACCTTCTTTCCTTTCAGATCCAGCTGTCTGAGTGCTGCAACCGTAAGAAGTCCTGAGTTCTCTACGATCATTTTATGATTCTCTACAATATCAAGGAATGCTCCGATCAGATCATCGTCTGCAACAGTTACAACTTCATCGATATTCTTTTCTGCATATGGGAAGATCTTTTCCCCAACACGTTTTACGGCTGTACCATCAGCAATTGTGTTGGCGCTTCCTAATGTTACCGGATGTCTTTCTTTTAATGCTTCTGTCATACTTGCAGCAGCAGCTGGTTCCACACCAATGACTTTTACATCTGGATTCAACATTTTCGTCAATGTAGAGACACCTGTGATCAATCCGCCTCCGCCAATTGGTGCCAGAATATAATCTACATCCGGAAGTTCATCAAAAATCTCCATTGCGATACTTCCCTGTCCTGTTGCAACGTCCAGGTCATCAAATGGATGAACGAAAGTATATCCTTCTTCTTCTGCCAGCTTCATGGCATATGCACAGGCATCATCATAAACATCTCCATGCAGAACTACATCTGCTCCATAACTCTTTGTACGGTTTACCTTAATAAGCGGTGTAACAGTCGGCATAACAACGGTTGCTTTACAGCCGAATTTCTTTGCTGCATACGCAACTCCCTGTGCATGGTTACCGGCAGAAGCTGTTACCAAACCTTTTTTACGGTCTTCTTCACTCATTGTGCTGATCTTATAATATGCACCACGTACTTTATAAGCCCCCGTATACTGCATATTTTCCGGCTTCAGGTAAACATCTGCTCCTGTCTGTCTGCTTAAATATTCGCTGTACACCAGTTTGGTTGGAAGTGTTACTTCTTTTACGATTTTACTCGCCTGCTGAAATTTTTCCAATGTTAACATCTTTTGTTCCTCTCTTCCTCTTAGTCATTTTCTGACTCGTCTTCCGACTCATCCTCTTTTGGTCTTTCAAATAACGCATTTACAAAATCATCTGCATCAAACTTCTGCAGATCATCAATGGTCTCTCCTACACCAATATATTTTACCGGAACGCCCAGCTCAGCATGAATAGCAACTGCAATTCCTCCCTTTGCTGTTCCATCCATCTTTGTAAGGACAATCCCTGTAATTTCTGCCACATCATTAAATTCTTTTGCCTGCTGAAGCGCATTCTGCCCGGTCGTTGCATCCAGAACAACCAGTGTCTCTCTGTACGCATCCGGATATTCTCTGTCGATGATCCTGTTCATCTTCCGAAGTTCTTCCATCAGATTCTTTTTATTATGCAGACGTCCCGCCGTATCAATCATCAGCACATCTGCATGTCTTGCCTTCGCAGCTGCAACTGCATCAAATACAACAGATGCAGGGTCGGATCCTTCCTGCCCTCCGATCAGCTCAGCCTGGGAACGATTCGCCCACTCTTTTAACTGTTCACCTGCCGCAGCACGGAATGTGTCTGCTGCTGCGATAACTACCTTTTTATTCTGTGCGCGCAATTTTCCGGCCAGTTTTCCAATGGTAGTTGTCTTTCCTACGCCATTTACGCCAATTACCATCACTACGGATGGATGGTTTTCGAATTCATATGCTGTTTCACCGATATCCATCTGCTCTTTGATACTTTCAATCAGAAGTTCACGACATGCCATCGGCTCTTTAATATGCTTTTCTTTTACCTTTGCTTTCAGGTCATCCAGTATATCGTACGTTGCCTGTACTCCCAGATCCCCCATGATCAGGACCTCTTCCAGTTCTTCATAAAAGTCATCATCAATACGTGAAAATCCATGAAAAATGCTGTCCATTCCTGATACAATATTATCTCTGGTCTTTCCAAGTCCGGCAACCAGTTTTTCAAAAAATCCCATACAATCCTCCTATTTATCCAGTTCGTTTTCCAGCAGGCTTACAGATACCAGGGTCGATATACCTTTTTCCTGCATTGTAATACCGTACAAACGGTCCGCTGCTGTCATTGTACCACGTCTGTGCGTAATTACAATAAATTGTGTATATTTTGTAAGTTTATGCAAATATTGCGCAAAACGGTCTACGTTATTATCATCAAGTGCTGCCTCAATCTCATCCAGAAGACAGAATGGTGACGGTTTCAGATTCTGGATTGCGAATAAAAGCGCAATCGCAGTCAATGCCTTTTCCCCACCGGACAGCTGCATCATATTCTGCAGTTTCTTTCCAGGTGGCTGGGCGATGATGCGGATTCCTGCTTCCAGTATATCTTCTTCCTCCATCAGCTCCAGTGTTCCCTTTCCACCTCCGAAGAGTTCCTTGAACACTTTGTCAAATTCTCTGGCTATTCTTGCAAACTGCTCTTTGAACTGTTTGCGCATAGCGGTATCCAATTCTTCTATGATCTGTTCCAGTGTCTCTGCTGCTTCCACCAGATCGTCATGCTGACCTTTTAAGAATTCATAACGTTCTGATACACTTTTATATTCTTCAATCGCATTGACATTGACATTTCCAAGTGCACGGATCTCACTTTTTAACTCCTTGATTCTTCTTTTCATGACATTCAGATCTGTCAGATCCGGATTTCTAAGTTCTCTGGCATGATTTAATGTCACTTCGTATTCTTCCCACATATAATTGATCTGTTTTTCTGAATTTTCTTCATACGTAGTTTTCTGGCTTTCCAGACGATATACTTCTTTATCCAGATCCGTCATATGTTTTGATATTTCTTCTCGCTTTTCGAAGAAGGTCTTATGCCGCTGATTTAATTCTTCTCTTTCTTTTTTAGAACGTTCAATCTGCTGTTTGATTTCTCCGAAAAGGTCTCCTGAATTTTCAATCGTTTCTTGCAATTCCCGGATCTTATCTTCTTTTTCCGAGATTTCTTTCGATGTACCGCCTTTATTTCTGGATATTTCTTCCAGTTCCATATGGAATTTATCCATTTCTTCACAGATACGGGTAATATTTTCCGTTATGAACATGTACTTCTGTTCCAATCCAGCATATTCCAGATGACTCTGCTCCACCTGTCTGGATTTTTCGCTCTCTTTTACATGCATATCTTCAAGCGCTTCCTGACTTTTTTCAATATCACTGTTTAACATCTTTTCCATATCCTGTGAGGTATCCAGTTCCACATTAATGGATTCCTGGTTATCCATGATCTCTGTGATCTCTATATCCAGTTTTTCTGCTTCTTTCCGGATACTGTCGGAATGCTCTTTGAAATTTTTAATTTTGGTCAGCGACTGTTCTGCATTCATCTTTGCCGTATTCTGTACAACGTATGCTTTCTGAAGTTCTGTTCCGATCGCATCCGTCTTTTCATAAAAATCGGCTCTTTCTTCTTTTAGTTTTACAGTCTGGCTCTCCATGTCGTCCATTTCTTTTTTTAATTTATGGACCGTTTTTTCAAATTCTTCAATCTCTCTTCTACGGCTTAAAAGATTGCTCGAATTCTTAAAGGCTCCACCCGTCATGGATCCACCCGGATTAATCAGTTCTCCTTCCAGCGTAACGATACGGATTGACTGATGGTACTTTCTCGCTATTACGGTTGCGTGATCGATATGATCAACTACCAGCGTTCTTCCAAGCAGAAAATCTGCCAGTGTTTTATATTTCTCTTCTACCTGGACCAGTTTATTCGCAGTTCCGATTACTCCGGCTTCTTTCATGGCCTCCGGGCGGTTGATACCTGCATTCGCACGAATCGAAGTAAGCGGAAGGAACGTTGCACGTCCATATTTGTTCTTTTTCAGAAATGTAATCATCCGCTTGGCTGTCTCTTCGTCTTCCGTTACAATATTCTGAATGCTTCCACCAAGAGCTGTTTCAACTGCTATCTCATAGTCTCTTCCCACTTTTATGATATCGGCAACTACACCAAGAAGACCTTTTTCCCGGTCTTTATTATCCATTACCCTGCGGATACTGTTGCCATATCCATCATAGCGTTCCGTAATATTTTTCAGCGATTCCAGTCTGGACTGTTCTCTGTGAAATGCAGACTGCCCGGCCTGAAGCATCTGCGACTGTTTTGCGATCTGCGATTGCAGTTCTTTTATCTTCGTTTCATAAGATTTATTTTGCTCTGTAAGAGAAATAATTTCATCAGAAATATTCTTCAACTCCGTCTGGAACATTTTGAAATTTTCATTCTCTTCTGCTATCTCGCTGTCATTTTCAATAATCTGACGGTTGATCTGGGATTTCCGAACCTGGATCTGCTCCATCATGGTGTCAAATTTCTGAATCTGGGCTTTTGTCGATGCCCTGTTATTCAGTATTTCCATGATATGCGTCTTCTTTTCATCTACAGATTCTGTAATCTCTATGATCTGTGCCTGAATCTCTGCAAGTTCTTTTTTTAACTGTTCTTCCTGCGACTGCTTGTCATCCATCTCTTTTGTAATGGATTCTTTTTCTTTCTGCAGTTCTTTTAGCTGTCTTTCCCTGTCAGACAACTCACCTGTGATTGTATTCGCACGCTGCTCATAGTGCTCATCATTCATCTTTGCACTGTTAATCTGCTCTTTCAAAAGTGCGATCTGGTTCTCCAGCTGCTGCTTTAACAATGTTGTCTCGTTTAACTGCCGGTTTGACTTCTCGATTGCCTCATCGATCACATCTACTTGCTCTTCGATGGATTCGTACTCCGTCTTCGTCTCCTCATACTGTCTGGAAGCATCTTCTAATTCTTCTTTTGTTATGCTAAGCTTCTTTTCCAGTTCCAGGATCTGCTCACGGATCCGCTCCATCTCAAGCAGGAACATATTAATATCATAAGTCTTTAATTCTTCTTTGCGTTTCAGATATTCTCTCGCCTTTTCTGACTGACGCTCTAATGGTCCCACCTGCTTTTCCAGCTCCGACAGAATGTCGTTAACACGCACCAGATTCTGGCGCTCATCTTCCAGTTTTTTCAGTGAAAGGCTTTTTCTTCTCTTAAACTTCACAATTCCAGCTGCTTCGTCAAAGAGTTCCCTCCGCTCTTCCGGCTTACCGTTTAAGATCTTGTCAATCTGTCCCTGTCCTATGATAGAATATCCTTCTTTACCAATACCAGTATCATAAAAAAGCTCATTTACATCTTTTAACCTGCAAGCTCTTCCGTTAATCAGATATTCGCTTTCCCCAGAACGGTAAAGCTTTCTTGCTACCGTCACTTCTTCGTAGTCAACCGGAAGCTTATGATCCGAATTATCCAATGTAATTGCTACCGATGCATAACTGAGCGGTTTTCTATTCTCCGTTCCCGAGAATATAACATCCTGCATCGTACCGCCTCTAAGCTGCTTGATACGCTGTTCACCTAATACCCACCTTACGGCATCTGCTACATTACTTTTACCACTCCCGTTCGGTCCGACAATACCGGTGATACCATTATGGAATTCAAATTTTATCTTATTTGCAAATGATTTAAATCCCTGCACCTCTATGCTTTTTAAATACATTCCACACCTACTTTATGTTCTTTTCATGCAGTTTCAGAATCGTAACATATGCAGCTTCCTGTTCTGCCGCCTTCTTGGTTCTGCCTGCTCCGACCCCATATTCTTCCTCTCCAATATGTACTGCTACACGGAATGTCTTATTATGGTCTGGCCCTTCTTCTCCGATCAGATGATACGAGATTGTCTCTTTGAAATTCGCCTGCACGATCTCCTGCAGGATAGTCTTGCTATCAAAAAAGAGTTTTTTATTCTCCAAATCCTGCAGAATAAAGCGATGTATGAACTCTTTTGCACTAGTAAAACCACCATCAAGATAAATTGCCCCGATCAGAGCTTCCATTGCGTCCGAGGTTACAGATTCTCTCTTACGTCCTCCAGTTGCATCTTCGCCTTTTCCAAGCAGCAAATATTCTCCAAGATCCAGCTCTCTTGCACAAAATGCCAAAGCCGGCTCACATACCATGCTTGCTCTTGTCTTCGTCAACTCCCCTTCCGGTACTTTCGGATTGTTGTGAAATAAAAATTCACTGGATACCAGTTCAAGAACCGCATCTCCCAGGAACTCCAGACGTTCATTACATTCATACTTCGGCAAATGTTTTTCATTTGCATAAGAACTGTGGAGCATTGCATTTTTAAAAAGTTCGAAATCTTTAAATGTGTACCCAATCTTTTGTTCTAATTCTTTTAGATCTTTATTCATATAAAACTCCATATCGAAAAAAGCCCTTGGCAGGGCTTTTTCGTTTTTCATATTTTCTGCCTAGTTGTTAGTTGCATTCTTGATCTGCTCAACTGCATCTCCTACAGTAGAAATCTTCTCAGCATCATCATTATCGATTTCAATATCAAATGTTTCTTCTATTCCCATGATAATCTGGAAAATGTCAAGTGAATCTGCTCCCAGATCATCTACAAATGTTGTGTCCTCTGTAATATCATCTACTTCTACGTTTAATACGTCAGCAATGATTTCTTTTAATTTTTCAAGTTCCATATCAAATCTCCTTTTCTCATCGATAGTAATATATTATTCAGCGGACTTCTGATCCGATTGAATACTTTCTTTAATTTTTTCGTTAATTTTCTGTTTCTTAAATGTTACACACTGAATCAACGTATTGCTTACTTCTTTTGCCTTTGAACTTCCATGTGTTTTTACCACAAGTCCATTCAGCCCCAGAAGCGGTGCACCACCATATTCACTGGCATCGAAAGATTTTAAAGTTTCTTTTAACGCCGGTTTGATCAAAAGTGCACCCATTTTACTGCGCAACGTAGACATCAGTCCCTCTTTTACTTTACTGATCAGAACCGAACCGACTCCTTCATACAGCTTCAAAATTACATTTCCTGAAAAAGCTTCTGTTACAATAACATCAGCCTGTCCATGTGGAATTTCTCTTGCTTCCACACTTCCGATAAAGTTAATAGAATCTTCTTCCTTTAACATAGGAAATGTCTCTTTTACCAGTGCATTTCCTTTTTCTTCTTCTGCTCCGATATTAACGATTCCAACCTTTGGATTTTTAATTCCGACTACATGCTCCATATAGATAGAACCCATCTTAGCAAACTGTACCAGATGTGAAGCTCTGGCATCCACATTTGCCCCACAGTCGATCAGAAGTGCTACTCCCTTTTCTGTCGGTATTAAGGATGCAAGCGGTGGTCTTTCAACGCCCTTGATCCGTCCTACAATCACCTGCCCACCTACCAGAATTGCTCCCGAACTTCCGGCTGATACAAACGCATCCGCCTTGCCCTCTTTCACCATCTTCATACCGACGACAATGGAAGAATCTTTTTTTCTTCTGATTGCATTTACCGGTGGCTCTGCTGTCTCGATTACCTCTGTTGTATTGACAACTTCTAATCGTTCTTTATCATACGTATATTTCTGTAATTCAGCCTGAACAACATCTTCTTTACCAAGCAGATATACTTTAATATCCTGCTCACGACCAAGAGCATCCACTGCTCCTTTGACCATTTCGCCAGGTGCATTGTCCCCGCCCATAGCGTCCAATGCTATTACTGTAATTTCTGACATATTAATTCCTCCTAGCATTACTGAATTTATTCTACTAAACATCTATACAAAAATCAATATTTTCCTTTGAAAAACGCCAGAGTGTGTCTAAAAAAGGCCTTCTATGATCACAGCACCACGTCTTTTAGCCAAAAAGAGATTCAGCCCGTTTTTTGCCGAATCTCTTTTTTTCGCACTTTTATGCTATATATTTTTATTTATCGTATTCGTTCATCCACTTAATCAACTCAACACAATAATCATCGTGTCTGTCTACAAATGTAGTATGTCTTGCTCTCTCCCAGAGAATCCACTTGGAATTCGGAATTTCATCTGCCATAGTTTTTGCAACTAATGGTGAGCACAGATCAGAAATACCACTCATGATCAGTGATGGAACTTTGATCTCATGAAGTCTGTCAATATACTCAAAATCTTTTAATGTACCAGATGGAACAAACTCATTTGGTCCCCATCCATACAAATAAGCCTCTCCGCCGGATTTCTTTGGTCTTGTACAGCATTCTGGAAGATCTTCTCTCCAGTAATTGCAGTATCTGTCCATGTAGTTATCGACTGCTTTCAGATAAGCCTCTCCCGTAAAGTCATTACGTTCCAGTGCATCATTAATCGCTGCCTGGTCTTCTTCAGACATCATCTTAATTCTTCTCATTCCTTCTCTTGCCCATAAGCTGCTGCTTGGATGACCAGAAGAAATAATGAAAGACTTCACACCTTCCGCTCCACGTTCAATCGCATATGCAATCTGCATCATACCGCCCCAAGACTGACCAATGATGTGGCATTCTTTCAGTCCCAGATGTTCTCTCAGAGCATCCAGCTCGTCCAGCCACAGATCCTGTGTCCACATCTCTGGATGTCCGTCCAGATAAGATTTTCCGCATCCCAGCTGATCGTACATAACGATCATACGGTCATCATCGTCTGCAACGTTATCCAGTACTTCATAATAATTGTGAGTAGATCCCGGTCCGCCATGAAGACAGATCAATGGAGCTTTTCCATTATCTTTCTGTTCTCCAACGATTCTGTAGTAAGTCTGATAGCCGTGAAAAGGCATATACCCTTCTGTAATTTTTGCCATTTTGTTAATCCTCCTTTTTTAAGATACTGTAGTTCGCAGTGCAATATAATCTCTTATGTCCCCGATTAGACAGCACTGATGTCCCCTTTCTTCAACATTTTATATCTGACATTATAGACTACATTTTATACCTAGTTAAAATTATAACACTATTAAAAAAAGTTGCAACATATAAAATATTTATTTTCATTTGGATTACATTAGAGTGCGTCTTAAAAAGTATTTTTCGGACACGCTTTAAGCTATACAGAGAACTTGTCACTTGCAGATTCTTCCGAACACATAACGATAAAAGCAAAACAAGGGCTGTGCATAAATGCACAGCCCTTGAATTTACATCATTTTCAAAAAATTAATCCTGAGCGATAACTGTTTTCTGATTGTATGAACCACAATGCTTGCATACTCTGTGAGGCATCATTAATTCGCCACACTTGCTGCATTTTACCAGATTTGGTGCGCTCATTTTCCAGTTTGCTCTTCTTTTGTCTCTTCTTGCTTTAGAAGATTTATTCTTTGGACAAATTGACATAGGTTACACCTCCTTAAAATT
>NZ_CAKRAH010000027.1 GCF_934294775.1 uncultured Dorea sp. | reverse complement strand
CCTACCTGACGAGAAAGCAGGATGTGCTCTCTTGTCTGAGCCATAACACCATCAGTAGCAGCTACAACAAGGATAGCTCCGTCCATCTGAGCAGCTCCTGTGATCATGTTCTTAACGTAGTCAGCATGTCCTGGGCAGTCAACGTGTGCATAGTGACGTTTCTCTGTCTCATACTCAACGTGAGCTGTAGAAATTGTGATTCCACGTTCTCTTTCTTCTGGAGCTTTGTCGATATTTTCGAAATCTACAGCAGCGTTTCCTTCAACTCTTGCTGCAAGTGTCTTTGTGATAGCAGCTGTAAGAGTTGTTTTACCGTGGTCAACGTGACCGATAGTACCGATATTACAATGCGGTTTTGTTCTTTCAAATTTAGCTTTAGCCATTTTGAATATCCTCCTTAATTTAGTGCCATATGGCATATTAACAAATTGTTCGTTTGCTCGGCTACATTTGATTATATTTCAAATGTAGCACTTTTTCAAGCATTTTATAAATAATTAGTCATTTTTGCTGGATAAAATCTTCTCCTGTACAGACTTCGGTACTGGCTCATATTTCTCGAAGAACATTGAGTAGTTACCACGTCCCTGTGTTCTGGAACGTAAGTCTGTAGAGTATCCAAACATTTCTGACAATGGAACGAATCCACGAACGATCTTTCCACCACCGAGGTCATCCATACCTTCGATACGTCCACGACGTGAGTTAATGTCTCCAATAACGTCACCCATGTACTCTTCTGGCATAGTAACTTCAACTCTCATGATAGGCTCAAGAAGAACTGGAGATGCCTTCTTCATAGCATCCTTAAATGCAAGAGAACCTGCAATATGGAAAGCCATTTCACTTGAATCGACTTCATGGTAAGATCCGTCATATACATTAGCCTTAAGACCTACAACCGGGAATCCTCCAAGGATACCAGACTGCATAGCCTCTTCGATACCTTCGCCTACAGCTGGGATGTATTCCTTAGGAATAGCTCCACCAACTACAGTAGATTCGAATTTGAATGTTTCCTCACCGTTAACATCCATTGGCTCAAATTTAACTTTACAGTGTCCGTACTGTCCACGTCCACCTGACTGTTTAGCATATTTGCTATCAATATCAACTGGTTTTGTAAATGCTTCTTTGTAAGCAACCTGAGGAGCACCTACGTTAGCTTCTACCTTGAACTCACGAAGAAGTCTGTCTACGATAATTTCAAGATGGAGCTCTCCCATTCCGGCGATGATTGTCTGTCCAGTTTCCTGATCAGTATGAGCACGGAATGTAGGGTCTTCTTCAGCCAGTTTTGCAAGAGATTCACCAAGTTTACCCTGGGAAGCTTTTGTCTTAGGCTCGATAGCAAGCTCGATAACTGGTTCTGGGAATTCCATTGATTCCAGAATTACAGGATGCTGCTCGTCACAGATTGTATCACCTGTTGAAGTGAACTTAAATCCGATTGCTGCTGCGATATCTCCTGAATATACTTTATCAAGCTCTTCACGCTTGTTGGCATGCATCTGAAGGATACGTCCAACACGCTCTTTTTTATTCTTTGTAGCATTCAGTACATAAGAACCTGAGTTCATTGTACCAGAGTAAACTCTGAAGTATGCCAGCTTACCAACGAATGGGTCTGTCATAATCTTGAATGCAAGTGCTGAGAATGGCTCTTCGTCTGAAGAATGTCTTACAACATCGTTTCCATCCTCATCCACACCTTCGATTGGTGGGATATCTGTTGGTGCAGGCATGTACTCAAGGATTGCATCAAGGAGTTTCTGTACACCTTTGTTTCTGTAAGCTGATCCACAGCAAACAGGAACTGCTGTACACTCGCAAGTTGCTTTTCTGAGTGCTTTCTTCATATCATCGATAGATGGTTCTTCACCTTCAAGATACTGCATCATCAGATCGTCATCAAGATCGCAGATCTTTTCTACCATTTCTGTATGGTAAAGTTCTGCGTCGTCTGCCATATCTTCCGGGATATCTGTAACGGAAATATCATCTCCCTTATCATCGTTGTAGATGTAAGCTTTCATTTCCATCAGGTCAATGATTCCCTTGAAGTCATCTTCTTTACCGATTGGTAACTGAAGACAAATAGCGTTCTTTCCAAGTCTGGTCTTAATCTGGTCTACTGCATTGTAGAAATCGGCACCCAGGATATCCATCTTATTGATGAATGCCATTCTTGGTACATTGTATGTGTCAGCCTGACGCCATACGTTTTCTGACTGAGGCTCAACACCACCCTTAGCACAGAAGACGCCGACAGCGCCGTCCAGTACACGGAGTGAACGCTCAACCTCTACAGTAAAGTCAACGTGTCCCGGAGTATCAATGATATTGATACGGTGCTCAAGAGCTCCCTTTTTAGGTTTTGTGAACTCTTCGAGTGTCCAGTGGCATGTTGTAGCCGCAGAAGTGATTGTGATACCTCTTTCCTGCTCCTGTTCCATCCAGTCCATGGTAGCAGTACCTTCGTGAGTATCTCCAATCTTATAGTTAACACCGGTATAGTACAGGATACGCTCGGTAAGAGTTGTCTTACCAGCATCGATATGCGCCATAATACCGATATTTCTTGTTCTCTCTAATGGATATTCTCTTCCAGCCAAGATTTTTTCCTCCTATAATTAGAAACGATAATGAGCAAATGCTTTGTTTGCTTCTGCCATCTTGTGCATGTCTTCTTTCTTCTTTACAGATGCGCCTGTATTGTTTGCTGCATCCAGGATTTCGTTAGCCAGTCTTTCTTCCATTGTTTTCTCTCCTCTAGCACGAGAGTATACTGTCAGCCAACGAAGTGCAAGAGTCTGTCTTCTCTCAGGTCTAACCTCGATTGGTACCTGGTAGTTAGCTCCTCCGATACGTCTAGCCTTTACCTCAAGTACTGGCATGATGTTATTCATAGCCTCTTCAAATACTTCGATAGCTGGCTTTTCGGCTTTCGCTTCAACTCTTTCAAACGCTCCGTATACGATTTTCTGTGCAACACCCTTCTTACCATCAAGCATAATGTTGTTGACAAGCTTGGTTACCACTTTATTGTTGTATACTGGATCCGCTAATACGTCTCTTTTCTGAGTATGTCCTTTACGTGGCACGGTCCTTCCCTCCTTAAACATCTTAATTTAATTCATCGGTACTCACATGTGTCTTTCTAATGATACTGTGTAGTGCATAGGGCATACATATATATACCTTGCAACTTACATAATCATAGTTCTGTTTGTGATTACATTTTTAATTGGTTTGAAATCTTATCTGTTGTCTATGCAATAGATTTATTTCTTAGCATCTTTTGGTCTCTTAGCACCGTATTTAGAACGAGCCTGTCTTCTCTTAGCAACACCTGCTGTATCAAGTGTTCCTCTTACGATATGGTATCTTGTACCTGGAAGGTCTTTTACTCTTCCTCCACGGATCAGAACAACACTATGCTCCTGAAGGTTGTGTCCTTCTCCTGGGATATAGCTTGTTACTTCGATTCCGTTAGACAGACGTACTCTGGCGATCTTTCTAAGAGCTGAGTTAGGTTTCTTAGGTGTAGCAGTCTTAACAGCTGTACAAACACCTCTCTTCTGTGGTGCAGAAGTATTTGTACTTCTCTTCTTTAAAGAATTGTATCCTTTCTGAAGTGCTGGTGCTGTAGACTTCTTTACAGATGTCTGACGTCCTTTTTTTACTAACTGGTTAAATGTTGGCATTTCTTTCACCTCCTACGATTATAATAAGTTGCTTATTCATCTTGTGAATAGTCGCACATCAAAACAAAGTTGTCCTGTGCACGCTTGATTAGTTTAGTACGAATCCCGGCTCTTGTCAAGGGATTTTCCTTGATTTATCACGTTTTTTGCCACTTTTCTTCTAGATTTTACATGTTTTTTTCTTTTCACTGGATTTTTCAATTTTGTGCTTTATCAAGCTAAATAAAAGAACCCCGGTCAATGCCCCGGCACTGTCAATACAGACATCCCTGAACTGGCAGCTCCGCCCCGGTACAAACAACTGATGAAATTCATCCGTTGCTGCATACAAGGTTGCCAGCCCCCAGCTAAGAAGTACCGTTTTTTTCTTCTGGTCTTCTGAAAATGAGTACGCAGTCCCCAGTATCAATACACCAAGGACTGCGTATTCTGACGCATGTGCACATTTGCGTACCGGAAAATCAATTTTTTCCGCAAATTGCTCCTGCTTATCTTCTGACCAGGATCTAAATTCCGGGATTACAAGCCGTCCTATCTCTTTTCCAACCGAATGACTCATTGCCGCCGATTCATCCGCTTCTCTTGCAGAGAAAGAAAAAATCACTACCATCCAGATGATTGTAATAGTCAGCCAGATGATTCCCACTTTCTTTCTTTTGATCCTATTTCCTGTCATATTCTTTTTATCTTAATCCTTTATTATTTTTCAGATCATAGACTGTGATCTTCAATACAGATCATTTATATCCGTAAACACCAATCCTATATATCCTTCCTCAGTTATTACGCCTGCAGGTCTGAAAACAGATCATTTTTGTATACACCCTCTGCAATCAGTTTTGCAAATGACTCTACTACAACCGGTTTGTCTTCTTTGTATGTGACGCCAAACCATTTATCCTGTGTCTCCAGAAGTTTAACACTTACTTTTCCTTTTTTCAGGAGTTCGTCAATATAGATTGGAAGCAGGTACTCTCCTTTTAATTCTTTTGCTTCGTCTCCTTTAATATTTTCAAAGAACTCTACAAATCCCTCTTCCAGAAGTCCTACAAATTCAGGAGTCAGTCCCCACATATTCATAGATACATGTGAGTTTACATCGATTTTATTGCCCTGAGACTCTGCTCCGTCTTCTGTCTTTTTAATCTCGTATGTCTCAACAACATCTGTCAGATATTCATTTTCATCAATTGCACAGATTCCTCTTGTAACAGTTCCGTTATCACTTAAAGTATTGCCAAGAATGAATCCTGCCATGCAAAGTTCCTCTGCTTTTTCCGGTGTATAATTACTAACCAGGAATTCATGAATCTTTACAAATGCTTCTTTTCCGTAATAATCGTCTGCGTTGATCACTACAAATGGTTCTTTAATAATGTCTTTACATACCAGTACTGCCTGTCCTGTTCCCCATGGTTTGCTTCTGTCTGCCGGTTTTTCGATTCCTTCCGGAAGATCATCCAGTTCCTGATATGCATATGCAAATTCTACACCAAGCTCATTACAGATTCCTTCGATACGTTTTCCGATTGCATCGTGAAACGCATCTTTGATATCTTTACGAATAATAAATACAACTTTATTGAATCCAGCTTCAATTGCATCATGGATTGAATAATCCATAATAATCTCCCCATTCGGTCCAACTGGTTCCAACTGCTTAATTCCACCACCAAAACGAGAACCCATTCCCGCAGCCATGATGACTAATGCTGTTTTCATAATCCTTTTTCTCCTTTGTTCATTTGTCTTTTTCACGGTTAGATTCAGTATAGCACAATTTTCCTCATTCTTCTATGAAACATTTCTTAAACTTTACTCCAACTTTATCACCGGTAGCTTCTTCCACATACAAGATATTCAAAAAGCTGTGTTACAAACAATGCCAATTCGACATAATCTGTTGTAACACAGCTTTTTATTTTCTAATTTTCATTCCAGAATGTCTTAATATTCCCTTATTACACAATCATAAATGACCTATATTTTCATTCACATTCCTGCATTATTCTACTGTAACACTCTTCGCAAGGTTTCTCGGTTTATCTACATCCAGTCCCTTTGCTACAGATACATAGTATCCAAGCAACTGCAGTGGAATAACTGCCAGCGATGTTGCAAAATGAGGATCTGTCTTCGGAATGTATACAGAAAAATCTGCATTTTCCTCAATATTATAATGTCCAAATGTTGTAAGTCCCATAAGATATGCCCCACGGCTCTTACATTCTACCATATTACTCAGTGTCTTTTCGTATAACTCCGGCTGGGTCAGGACACCAATTACGAGTGTACCATCTTCAATCAGGGAGATGGTTCCGTGTTTTAACTCTCCCGCGGCATATGCTTCGGAATGAATGTAACTGATTTCCTTCATCTTAAGACTTCCCTCTAAGGAAATCGCATAATCAATGCCACGTCCGATAAAGAAAATATCTTTTGCATTTACCTGCTTTGACGCAAACCACTGAAGTCGTTCTTTATCTTCAATAATTCTGCTGATCTTATCCGGAATTGTCTTTAATTCTTTAATATATCCTGTGTACTGTTCTTCTGTGATCTGTTCTCTGATCTTCGCAAACTGGATTGCCAGTACATAAGACGCAATCAGCTGTGTGCTGTATGCTTTTGTAGTTGCAACAGCAATTTCAGGTCCTGCCAGTGTATAGAATACATTATCTGCCTCTCTTGCGATAGATGAGCCGATCACATTTACAATACCAAGTGTCTTAACACCCTGTTTCTTAGACTCTCTAAGTGCAGCCAGACTGTCTGCAGTCTCTCCGGACTGGCTGATAATGATCACCAGACCATTTGGATCTAAGATCGGATTACGGTAACGGAATTCTGATGCCAGCTCTACGCGGACAGGAATTCTTGCAAGATCTTCCAGTACATACTGTGCCGCAACGCCTACATGATATGCCGAACCACACGCCACGATATAGATCTGGCTGATACCCTTTATTTCTTCCTCTGAAAGTCCTACTTCCGAAAGGTCGATCACACCGTCTTTTACCACTGAATTCAGTGTATCTGCAACTGCCTTTGGCTGCTCGTGGATCTCTTTGATCATGAAATGCTCGTAGCCTACTTTTTCTGCTGCTTCTGCATCCCATTCAATCGTCTTTAATTCTTTTTCAATTTCTTCACCATCCAGGTTGTAGAACGTAATCTCACCTTTGCGGACACGCGCCATCTCCTGGTTGCCGATATAATATACTTCTCTTGTATATTTTAAAATTGCCGGTACATCTGAACCGATATAAGACTCTCCATTTGCAACACCAAGAATCATCGGGCTGTCTTTTCTTGCCACATAGATTTCTTCCGGATAATCTCTGAACATCATGGCAAGCGCATAAGAACCACGGATACGGACCAGTGCATGGTTGATTGCATCTACCGGTGTTCCTTCGTATTTTTTATAATAGTAATCTACAAGTTTTACAGCAACTTCCGTATCTGTCTCTGAATAGAATGTATATCCTTTACGTACAAGCTTATCCTTCAGTTCCTGATAATTTTCAATAATTCCATTATGAACTGCCACTACATTTCCATCATCACTGGTATGTGGATGTGCATTGTTCTCAGATGGCTCTCCATGTGTTGCCCATCTTGTATGTCCGATACCGCAAGTTCCTTTTACAGCTTCTCCATCACTGGTCTTTTCTGCAAGAACTTTCAGTCTTCCTTTTGCCTTGATGACTTCTACATCTTTTTCTCCGTCCCTTACCGCAATTCCGGCAGAGTCATAACCACGATATTCCAGTTTTGACAATCCGTCCAGTAAGACCGGTGCCGCCTGATGATTACCTGTAAATCCTACAATTCCACACATAAAATTCGTTCTCCTGTCTTCTTATACTATAGTGTACTCTTTCTTTATCCTTTTGTGCTGCTGTTCACACACTGTGCAAACAACAGAAACCTTTCCAATATTTGCATTCTATATTGCTATTTTACTGCATAGCCTTTCTTGTTAACCACATCAACAACCTGATCTACATACTTTTTGCAGACTTCTTCTGTCTCTGCTTCCACCATTACACGAAGAAGCGGTTCTGTTCCGGATTCACGAACCAGAATACGTCCGGTATCTCCAAGCGCTTCTGTAACGGCTTTTACTGCAGCCTGTACGTCTGCGTCGTCCTGAGCTGCCTTCTTATCTGTCACACGTACATTTTCCAGTACCTGTGGGTAAATGTGCAGGCCTTCCATCAGTTCACTCATCTTTTTCTTTCTTGCCATCATAACTTCCATCATCTTAAGACTGGTAAGGATACCGTCTCCTGTGGAAGCATATTTTGAGAAAATGATGTGTCCTGACTGTTCTCCACCGAGAATACAGCCATTCTTTGTCATATATTCATATACATATTTATCTCCGACAGCTGTCTTCGCATAACCAATTCCGGCTTCGTCAAATGCTTTGTATAATCCAAAGTTAGACATAACTGTAGTAACAACTGTATTATTCTCCAGTTTGCCACGTTCTTTCATGTATTTTCCATAGATATAGAGGATTGCATCTCCATCCACCAGATTACCTTTTTCATCCACACACAGACATCTGTCGGCATCTCCGTCATACGCAAATCCAACATCCAGTCCATTTTCCACTACAAACTTCTGAAGTCCGCCGATGTGGGTAGATCCGGCATTGTTATTAATGTTAGTTCCATCAGGCTCTGCATTGATCACATAAGTCTTGGCGCCAAGTGCATCAAATACTGACTTTGCAAGGTTCCATGAACTTCCGTTTGCGCAGTCCAGACCAACTTTCATTCCCTTGAATGAATAGAGGCCAAGAGAAATCAGGTAACCGATATATCTGTTTCTTCCTGATACATAATCAACGGTACGTCCGATCTTGGATGTGTGTGCAAATGGAATCTCTTCGTATTTTTCTCCAAATACTTCAAGCTTGCCATCCAGATAATCTTCCACCAATGCGATGGTTCCTTCATCCATTTTCTCTCCATTACCATTGATCAGTTTGATACCATTATCATAGTATGGGTTGTGACTTGCAGAGATCATAATTCCACAGTCAAACTCATCTGTTCTTGCAACATATGCTACAGATGGAGTTGTTGTAACATGCAGAAGATAAGCATCTGCTCCGGAGGCTACCAGTCCGCCAACCAGCGTATATTCGAACATGTAGCTGGAACGTCTTGTATCCTTACCGATTACAATACGTGCCGGTGTCTCGTCACCACTTTGACGCTTCACTTCTCCATAATACCATCCAAGAAATCTTCCTATCTTGTATGCGTGATCTGCTGTTAAATTATTGTTAGCTTCTCCACGGAAACCATCCGTTCCAAAATATCTTCCCATATGTATTCTCCTAAAATTATAATATTTTTTTAGTCATTCCATTATCAAGTAACTGAACCTATTATAGTTGTTATTGGACTTAACTTCAAGCAAAAGTGGCAAAAAAAGTACGCATATGTGCAAATACACTCCTGTTATACGAAAAAAAACCGGACAAACAAGTTTACCTCATTTGCCCGGCTGATACTTCGAATCAATTAATCCGTTGTATTATTTTCTTCTTTTTCTCATCATAAGAATTGCTACGCTAATTACACCAGCTGCAAGTAATGTAACCATGTACCATACATAGTTTGCTGTATCAGCTGTCTTAGGAGCTTTCTTCTGCTGTGCTGCATCAGCTTTTTTAGCTGTTGTGCTTGTCTTTGTAGCAGATGTGTTCTTATTATTTGCTGTATTGTTCTTATTGTTGTCTGTTGTCTTACTATCTTTTGAATCCGGTGTTGGTGTCGGATCTGGTGTTGGTGTCGGATCTGGTGTTGGTGTCGGATCCGGTGTCGGTGTCGGATCTGGTGTTGGTGTCGGATCCGGTGTTGGGTCTGGTGTCGGTGTCGGATCTGGTGTTGGTGTCGGATCCGGATCTACATCCGGCTTGTCCGGAGTCTTTGCCGGCTCAATCACAATAATACCATATGCAATAATTGGATAATACTCGTCGCTTCCAACATAGTATGCTGCAACATAATAGAATCCCGGCTGTGTTGGTGCCTGAGCGGATGCATAATATGTACCGTTCTCTGTAACTCCTACATAGAACATATTAGCGTCTGCCACTTTCGCACTTCCGATTGTTGCACGGATCTCTGCTGATAATCCATGTGCATTTCCATCATAAGTAACTTTCTGAACTGGACTTCCAATGAATTTAACATATGTGCTCTTTGTTGCATCTACGTATTTACCACTGTTCATAATCTCAGATGCTTTTGCTTTCAGCGCTGCTTTTGCCTGAGAGTCTAATGCCGAATTGCTGATGCTGTATCCTGAGATAGATGGAATTGATACGTTAGATAATGAGCTGCTAACTACGCTTTTGTCAGCTGCGTATGTGCTTACAGTTGCTGTTCCTACAGTAAGAGTAGTAGCAAGTGAAAGTACAAGTGCTTTGGTTAACGTTCTCTTCTTCACTTTCGTTTCCCCCTATTAATAATAATTTTCAGTTCTAATTTTTATCATACCATATTTTTCTTTTTTTTCAACCTTTTGTGAACATTTTGTGTCTTTCTCTATTTTAAATTTAAAGATTTTCATACAACATTTACAAATCTTCCATTTATAACTTTCGGCATTTTTTATTATCTACAGATGTTGCCACTGACAGCTTCTTCCGAACGCACATCAATCAAAAAGCAAGGTATAACTTTTTGCATTATACCTTGCTTCTTCGCATTCTACACTGTCACTAACCAGATAACAGATTCAAACATTATTTAATAAACGCTTTTGCATTTGCTGATGTTGGAAGGTTTGGAGTTGTTCCCTTTGGAATCAGACGTACTTCAATTGCCTCAAGACGTTTTGAATGTCCTTCTGTTCCTGAAGATTCACCATTCTTAGCCCATCCAAGCCATCCATAATCCTGAGCATGTACTCTGTAATATACATCATACTTTTCTGCTACATCACCAGACAGCTTAATCTGGATTGCTTCCAGTCTCTTTGACTTACCTGTTGTTCCCGATAATGCTCCATTAGATGCCCAGTTCTTCTCCCATCCATAATCCTGTACATGAGATCTGTACTGGATTGCACTGTTTGCGGAAGATGGAAGCAACATCCGGATAGATTCCATACGTTTTGCTTCGCCTTCTGTACCTGCCATAGCGCCGTCATATACATATTTCTGAGTACCATAGTCCTGTACATGTGTCTGGTATCCTACGAGTCTTGATTCCATAGCTTCTTTATCGCTTGTAGGCGCTTTGTCACCTTTGGCAACAAGCTGAATTTTGATCGCTTCCAGTCTGTATCCGTAACCAGATGTTCCCGCTTCTTTTCCGTTCTTAGCCCATCCGAGCCATCCGAAATCCTGAGCATGTACACTATAGTATACGTCATAATTTTCTGCAACCTCACCTGTCAGTCTGATTTGGATTGCTTCCAGCCTCTTTGACTGTCCTTCTGTACCGGATTCTTCTCCATCTTTACTCCATGTCTTTTCCCATCCGAGATCCTGTACATGTGTACGATATTCGATAGATCCTGATACACCATCTGGTAATTTGATTCTAATAGCCTCTAATCTCTTAGACTGTCCAACAGTTCCTGATTCTTCGCCGTCTTTCTTCCAATCAGTTTCCCAATCTAAATCCTGACGGTGAACCATGTAAGATACAGACATTTTTGCATTCTTTGTAGTTGTTGCTGTGAACTTCTTGCCATTTGCATCTGTGTACTCAGCATTTGCTGTGTAGATGATCTGTCCGTTCTTTTCTTCCTTCGTAACAACTGCATCTACCTTATGAGAATCTCCACAACGGCTGCACTTGAATGTTGCAACTGCTGTATATCCTTTCTCTTTATCTGCTGTCCATTTCCATCCATCTTTATCTGAGACTTTATAGTCATGTCCAATTGCTTCAACGTTTTCTGTCTTAGTATCTGTATAGTCTTTTCCGTCAAATGTTACTGTTGCTGTATATGTGATCTTTCCTGCTTCTGTACAGCTTGCTCCATCTGTCTTCTCTGTTACTTTTGCATCAACTTCTTCTACATGAGATGCATCGTTTTTGCATGTACGTTTTGCTTTTACTGTATAAGTATTGTTGTCACCCTTTGTCCATGTGAACTCTGGATCGCCATACTTATGTCCAAGCGCATCAATTTTTACTTCTTTGTCTTTTGTAAATGTTCCAATTACTGTATCGCTGTCTGCAGCTTTTACAGTTACAGTTGCTGTCCATACAGTTACTCCAGCTTCTTCACATGTAGCGTCCTTGCTCTTTTCTGCATTCTTTTCTGTTGTTACAGTAATCTGATCATCCTTTGGTTCGTCACCACATACACTACACTTCACGTCTGAAACGCTTGCTTTGTATTTGTCAGTAACATTTCCGTCAGAATCTTTTACTTTGTTCCACTCTAACTTGCCTTCATACTGATGCTGACCAGCTTCAGCTTTTTCACTCTTTGTTGCTGTGATCTTGTTATTATTATCATCTTTTCCAGATGCTTTATAAACAGTTGTCACACCGTTATCACATGTTCCTGTGTGTGATGTTGTTACATCAAGTGTAATATCTTTATCTGTCTTAGCAGTTATTGTTTTTCCAGCTTCTTCATAATCCTGCAGGCAGTCCAGTTTCTTTGTTGAACAGTCTGTACAACTAACATCTGTATCTTTTGCAAGAGTAATCTTTCCATCTTTTTCAGAAGCCCAGTCTACTGCATCTTCTTTTACAGGTGCATATGTATGACCAGCTTTTTCTTTTGCCAGTGCATATGTGTCTTTTGCACCAATCACACTCTTATCAGAATTCAGTCCATCATCGTCATCATCGCTCTGAACTGCATATCCACAATCTACACATACATAGCTTTCGCCAGTATTCCATTTATCATCTGTCTTTGTATAATATGTTTCATTGTAATGAACATAATGATGATCTAATGCTGTATCTTTTTCCTCTTTACGAGTTCCTTCTTTGATCTTTCCACATGTCTTACAACGTTCTTCTGTATATCCATTCTTTCCACAAGTAGGAGCTACTGTGACTTTTTCATAGTCGCTGTCTGAATGTTCTTTTTCAAAATGGCTCAGATCAATGTCGTCTTCAATGCAAGCTGTCCACATGAACTCATCATTATCATTCGTTTCATCATTTCCGTATGAACTTGATTTATAATTGCTATAGCTCTGGTTGTAATTACTTTCCTGGAATTCATATCCATATGTCTTCTTTACATCATCAAGCATCGGATAATTTCCATTTTTATCTGTCTGATCAGAATATACATCATGCTGTGTTCTACCTGATACCCAAGCATAGTTTGTAGCAATTGACACCTTCATTTTACCATCTTTGATAGTAAATCCTGCGATTGGTGCATTATTTACAGTGATATCCATTTTTGCATCTTTTTCTGGTGTAGCAGTTGTAAATGCCATTGCACCAAATGCCTCTGTTGCATCTCTGTGTCCAACCACTTCATTATACTCTTTTACAAGTACTACTTCACCAGTCTTCACGTCATAAGTATAAATAGCATTACTAATATTGAAATATACTTTTCCATTATAATAGTAGCTTGATGTAAAGATGGAAGGATAGATTGCTGCTTCATTCATGTACTGTTTAACAGCCTTTGTCAGCATATCATTATCTTCTAGTTCTTTTGTCTCTGGGTTATAAACCTGTGCAACATAGTTCTTATTGCTAGAGCTGCTTCCCAAGCTATTAGATGCCTTGCTACTCTTAGATGAATCGTCCGCTTCTTTATTGATAAAAATCAATGTGTTATAATCGCTGTCTCCATCATCCTGATCGTCTTTTAACGTATCACCCATCTTATGCTGTACAATCTTATACTCCGTATTCATCATCTTTGTATAATCCGGATTGTCACTTGTTATCATACTGAATAAATCCTGTGAACTATAAGAATAATACGCATTACCATTTCCATCATAAGATGTTGTACTTGCAATACGTGCCGGCCATGCTGTTTCATAAGTCTTATCTGTTGCAACATCTTTATATAATGACTTCAATCCACTTGCTGAATTAAAGTAACCATCATACATCTTTCTTGCACTCGTATCACTGAACATGAAATACATGTGATTCATGCTTCCATTAATTTCTCCACGATTACGTGACATGACTTCTGTATATACATCTGTATAACACGGATCAATATAATACCATTTTCCATCGACTTTAACAGCATTCCAGAAATGATCTGAGTTAAATCCATTATTCTTTGTTCCATACATTGTAACAGATGTATCAAATGTAATACGAACAAGGTCAACTACGTAATCTTTGTCAATATCAATTGTTTTACCATCTTCTGCATAATACAAATCTTTTGCTGTTTTCCAGCTGGATGCATTATCGATATTTCCATCTGTTGTGTAAATATCAGAGTGCATACACTGGATCATATAAGCATAAGCTTTGGAATATCCTAAACATACAGATTTTCCAAGAGCCATAGCTCCGAACTGAGTACCTTCCCAGTAATTTACGATACCGTCTGTCAGCTGTGTTGCTGCCTGTTTTGCATACACTGGAATCGCCTGGTTTGGTGTCATTCCATTAAGATCATCCATAGCAGTATCCATCTGTGCAGCAACAATCTGATCTAATGTCATATGAACAGTTGTTCCATCTTCCTGAGGTATATCCATGCCATTCTGTTCAATATTCGCTTTTACCTGATCGTAGTACTGATTATATGCATTTTTTCCATCCTCTGTTTCAAGGAACGCCGAGAACTGCTCATCAGTCATATCTTTACATGCATCAGACTGGCGAAGTGCCTGCTTTGTTGCATTGTCAAAGAGTCCATCTTTAATTTTATTTTCAAATGTCTCCTTGATATTCTTTTCATAAACAGAATATACTGCCTGATACATTGTATCCCAATGCTCATTCTTCGTAGGGGTTGGTGCCTGCATAGTTGGTGTATCACTGTCTTTATCACTGCTGTTCATGATATAAGCCATGTCAAATGTATCAATCTGTGCAAGATAATCATTCAGTGCAAGAAGTTTCTGCACTTCCGTTTTTGCTCCGGATTTTTTTACAGCTTCCAGTCCTTTATCTCTTACACTTTTTACTGTATCACCATAGTATTCTACACCATACTGATCTCCAAACTGGAAGTTCAGGATCATACCAGTTACATCATCGTATGTATACTCTCCACTACGTACATCATCAACTGATTTTCCTGCAAGTACGAGCATTTCTCCTAATACGCCAAGTCCGTCATCATTATCATCGTTATAACTGAGGTAGAATGGCATTTGTACACCAAGTACGTCCGCATTCTTTTTCCACTGATCCTGATACTGCTGGAACATAGCTAATACATTTTGAATCTGTTCTTCTGTCAGAGGTTTCTTTTCCGTAGATGTATCTGATTCATCTTCTGCTGTATAAGTTGCATCTGCTACACGTGAATCAGTATCCTCAGCTTCACCACCAACAATCTCGATACTTTCCAGTTCTTTTTTTAACTGTACAACTGTCGGATCGCTTTCGTCAATCTTAACATCCTGGTTCTTTACCATATTATCAGCAACGGCTGCATTGGCTCCGCCAAATTTGATACCAGAAAGATCAATACTTCCTGTTACCGTACCCGTTGTTGCTTTTGTTTCATTATTCTCTGCCTGTGCAGCAACATCATTATTTGTTGCTGTTTCTGTCTTTGACGAATCTTTGTCCGCCTCTTTTGCAGTTGCTTCTGCTTTGTCTGCATCCGCATCATCCTGCGCTGCTTCTGTGTTGTCTTCCTGATCTGCTGTCTGTTCAGCTGTGCTTTCTTCTGCTGCAGGTTCTGCATAAGCTACTGCAGGTACCACACTGAATACCATCATCGCAGAGAGGAACAAGCTCAAAAGCTTTTTACTTCTCTTTTTCATAATGTCTACCCTTTCTTTTGTGTTTGAATTAGATACTTAACATTATTTGCCCCTTTTTCCTCAGACCACCTCGTTTCTTTATTTTATATTTATACTCCTCCCTATCTATATGCTGATGTAATCAGTTTTTTGCATATATCCTTGCATATAAAATAGTTACTTGGTATCACTTTTAATATACCACTGCTAATCTTTTTATTCAAGAATTACTCATGTTTTCTTACACAAACAAACTGTTAAGATTCCTGTATTTTCTTTTCTATTTATTAGCTGTCGTAATACCCGGAATCTGTCATCAGGTACTTTTCTTCTATATTTTATTAATGTAAAGAACCAGACACCAGCAGCTTTTTCTGAAAGCATGATGATATAAAACTTCCCCGTATTTTAACATCATTCAAAATACGGGGGCATTCTTTTATATTCTTAGTCAGGCGGATATTTACCATCCGTTCAGCTACTTGATTTAGTTAAATTATCTGTATACTTATGCAACAGATGTATCTTTTTTATTTGCTTTCTTCTCTTCCAGGATTGCCGCTGTCAGTTCTTTTCTGTTTGTCTTAAAGTGGAAGAATGGTCTTTCTTTGATCACACGGATCTCTACCGGATATTCATAATCTTCCAGTGCTTCTTTTAATCCTGCTTTAATTTCATCCAGACTCTTTGTTCCATCAGGAATTACAAAGAAGTATGGAAGGACATATCCTTCATGCTCATCATCTGGTACAAAACAGAAGAATCCATCTTCTACACCAGCCACACGTACTGCCTTTGTCTCCATTCTCATCATATAAAGCTCTCCGCCACCGAAACGCTCGGTTGTTCCACGTCCAAGGATATATACAATTCCGTGCTCATTGATGTAAGCCTTATCGCCTGTATGTAACCAGCATTTTCCATCTGGATGATTGATCAGTGTTTTTTCTGTAAGTTCAGTACCTCTCCATCCTGCATAATGAAGCATCATAGCCGGACCTGTCATACATAATTCTCCGATTTCTCCGTAGTTCATCTCTTCCAGATCATCTGAGAATACTGCCATAGTGGTTGCAGGCATTGGCATACCTACGCAGCCATCTACCAACGGGAACATTGGATTCGGCAGTGTAAAGTTAGAACATCCTTCACTCTGTCCATAACCTGCACTTAACGTTGCCTGTACGTTATGTTTGTGGAAGAATGCTTCTACTTCCTGTGTCTTTCTTTCGTTCATTGCCTCTGCACCTGTTCCCAGGGTTCTTAAGTGAGACATATCATAATCTTCCGGAATTCTGTCACTCTTCATGAGGATCTCACACAGCATCGGAACCAGTGCCCAGAAGTTTGGCTTCTGCTCCATGAACGCGATATCAATATCTTCCAGCGGGCAGAACGGATCCAGTACCATAATCAGTCCTGCTGACAATGGGAAGATCGTCATGGATACTGTAACTGCGATCAGTGCCGGTGGCAAGATTGGCAGCCACCATCTCTCCTGTACATCTGATGGTGGGATAAAGATAGACATCTGGAATGCAATTGCTACTATATTAGAAGATGAATGAATAACCAGTTTGGAGATTCCTGTAGAGCCACTTGTGTAAGCTCCAAATACTGGTCTGTTTGCATCCTCCGGTGCCATATAATCTTCTGTATAACCTTTTCCAAGTGCCAGAAATTCGTCCCATGTAAGATCGCCTTCTGTTGTCTCTGTCTCATCCACATATCTGGAAGCAATCTCTTTTTCTACATAATCTGGTACCGCATCTCTGTCTGCATAGTCATACGGAGAAATCTTTATCATACGGGTCATCGGTGTTGTCTCACGGAACAATTCTTCATCTGCCTTTGATGTATAATCCATGACAAATGCTGTCTCTGATTTTGACTTTCTGATTGCAAAGCATAATTCTTCCGGAATATCATCTCTACAGATGATTGCTGCACCGATTCTTTCTGCTGCGAGCAGAAGAATATAATGTGCCGGAACTGTCTGTAAGAATAACGGGATTCTGTTTCCTTCGCCAAATCCAAGAACTTTTAAAGACTTAGCTGCTTTGTCAACTTCTTCCCATAATTCCTTCCATGTGATCTTATTTCCGTAATATTCAAATGCGGTTTTGTTCTCATCTGGGTTCTTTGCTCTTAAGAATTTTTCAACTGTAATTACCGGTGTCTCTACATTACGGAGTTCTTCCGGATAGAATTTTAACCACGGTTTGTCAATACTTGCTTTTCCTGTTAACTTTATTCCTGTACTTTCCATTTCTTCTTTTCTCCCTGTTAAATGAAAATTTTTATTCGTAAATATGTTTCGTATTCTATCACGGAACTTTTTAAGCCTCAATAGAATTGGTAATTTCTGCATATTGATTCACTTGAATCAAGTTTTTCAAGATTTTTCATCTTTTCAGGAAACAATTTTGCTTATTTCTATGATTTTATTGCATTTTTATACTTCGACTCACTTGTTTTCTTATTATCCTTAAAGTACACTAGAGTGTGTCTGAAAAAATATTTTCTACTATAGGAATGCTTTTTTAAGACACACTCCAGGTTATATGGTATCAGAGGGGGCATTATATTATATGAAAGAAAAGAACCGTTTCAGCGTGCTTTTAGAGCACCTGACTTCTATGGCAAATTTAAAAAATTACGTACTTGCCAAAGCTGTACAGTACGATGAATCTTATATTAGTAAATGGATCAGCGGCAAGCTGCTTCCAACCGAAAAGAACCATGAAACTATCTTGCAAAATATCAGTCAGTGTATTGTAGATTCTCTTACCGATGATAATGTAAGAATTTTTCTAGACGAGTATCAGGTACCGGATATTTCTAATCTGCAGCCTGCAATCTATGACCATCTGGAATCAGAATACAGTTATGTAAAAGAACTCCAGACCACTACCGGAGCTGAGGTAGCAACCAAGATTTCCTATTATCCGGAGTTGACACTGGATCAGTTCATATTCAAGATGAAGCATCCTGCGCTCCGTAAAGTACAGTCTCTGAATGTATATGCGATGGTTGATATTCTAAACGTGGACACAAATTATCAGCTTCTGATCGCAGAGTTCAACAGCATGCATAATGACAGGGGTCTGGTGCTTCCGGGCGTACATTTTTCCCTGATGATCGATCTTGAATCGACGGATCCGGATCCAATATATACAGCCGGATTTTTAATGAACCTGCTTTCCAACCTTTCAAATATTGATTTTAATCTCTATTGTGGAACACAGGCACAGAGGAAAATGGTCTTTGCCATCAAGGATATCTACTCTCTGTCCGGTATGTTAGTAGATCAGAGCCACTGTCTCGCCGTTACAACAATTGAAGATCCGTCTCTGTCAACAGAGCTTTATTACAAACTCCGTCTTCTTTGCAGCAAAGAAGCATTACTCATCCGTAGAAGTTCCATTCCGGAGATGATCCGCACCTACGAATATGAGCATTCTCTCTTTGCACAGAGTCCGGCTTGTCTATGTGGACATCTTACGGAACATTTTCTTCCGTCAGATCTTCACAGTGAACTCGTTGACAAGTACATATCTGAAATCGGCAGAACCAACCGGACAGTTCTTGAAAAAATGCATGCGATCACCGCGCAGATTCTGGCAACGACTCCTGTCAGAGCTTTAATCTATGCTTCTGTATTTACAGACTTTACGGTTACCGGTGAGCTGGATTTTTATGGACACAGAATCCATCTTACACCAGATCAGCGCCTGCGTTATCTGAAAAACTTAAAGCATTTACACGAAATTTCAGATTCCCTGCAGCTTAAGATTCTGCCAAATGGTCTTTTGTCTGATTATCAGCATATACCACGGCCAACTCTGTTTCTTGCAGATGACTTTTCTTATCTGAGACTTAAGAAAAACACACCAGATTATAATATCTGTATTCCTAACAAAATTATTTTGAACCGGATATTTACTGAATTTTACAATACCACCTGGGAATCCGATGCTTGTATCGCTCCGGGTGCTTACCTGACACATGCGATACATTCCGTAGAGATCCTGAAAGCTGAATCCGTCATTACGCCTCATCAGCCAAGATTGGATGATTACTAAAATTCAGAAATATTTTTATGAAATATATCTGTTGTATTTACATCTTCACATTGCCTTGCTAATGTGTTAAAATATTCCTAATAATTTGCTGCAATAATATTCAAAGAATTATAGGTTTAACCTAACACTAAAGCAATCCAAGTACATCAGTGCGTGGCAAAATTTACTTTTAACACTCACATCATGATATAAATAATAAAATTGGAGGTATGAATCATGACACGAGAAGAAGCATATGGAATCCTTACAAAATATATGAAAGGCGAACATTACATCACTCACTCCCTGGCAGTAGAAGCCATTATGAAGGGGCTTGCAAAACGTCTTGCTCCGGACGATGTAGAATACTGGGGAATCGCAGGACTTCTGCATGATCTTGATGAAGAACAGTGTGACTGGCAGCACGACTTAAGTGTGCATGGACCGACTTCGGTTGAAATTTTGAAAAAAGAAGGAATTGATGATCCTGTTCTCTTCGGTGCGATCTGCGCTCACAATCCAAAAAGCGGTGTGAAAGCAAAGACCAAGATTCAGTATGCACTTCTTGCTGCAGATCCTATGAGCGGATTTTTAAAAGCGGTAGCACAGATATACCCAGGCAAAAAGATTGCCAGTGTAAAACGCAAATCTGTATTAAAACGTTTTAACGAAGCCCGGTTTGCCAAGGGTGCTAACCGTGACTATATGGAAGCAATTGAATTTACCGGATTATCTCTGGAAGATTTGATTGATATCGGGCTGGAAGAAATGTGTGCGATTGCGGATCAGCTTGGATTATAACAGCTTCCTCTGAACGTACGGCAATAAAAACCCCGCCTGTCTTAACTTTGTAAAATCAGTTAAGACAGGCGGGGTTTTATTCTGTATCCTTCAAGAAAACTCAACCGTTAGCACTCCACACAAAAAAAATACTAACTGTTTCGTTTCTATGTTCTAAGAAATCTTTATATTTCTTTTTACTCTTCTGGTACAACAATCAGTTCTTTTGTATAATCGTTCAGTACTTCGCATCCATCTTCTGTAATAAGTACAAGGTCCTCGATACGAACACCAATGTTCTCATCTGGAAGGTAGATTCCTGGTTCTACTGAGAAGCACTGTCCAACCTGGATAATATCTGTGTTAACAGATGATACATCACCAAACTCGTGATCTTCCAGTCCGATGGAGTGTCCTGTTCTGTGTGTGAAATACTCTCCGAATCCTTTTTCTTCGATATAATTTCTTGCAGCAAGGTCAACATCGCACATTCTGTTACCTGGTTTTGCAGCTGCAATACCACGTAAGTTAGCCTCTAATACTACATTATATACTTCTCTTGCACGATCAGATACTTCACCGATGAATACAGTTCTTGTCATATCTGATGCATAGTTGTCTTTGAAGCCACCGATATCAAGGATTACGCAGTCTCCACGTTTTCCTTTGGAATCATCTGTTACATGATGTGGATCTGCAGCACCATGTCCATATGCTGTGATTGGATCGAATGATACGTCTTCGCATCCAAGTTCTTTGTAGATCTCACGCATCTTTGCATTTAATTCTTTCTCTGTTAATCCTTTTGCTACCCACGGAATAATCTTGTCCATAGCAATATCATTTAACTTAGAAGATTTTCTCATCAGATCTTTTTCTTTTTCATCTTTTACCATACGGATGTAATCGATGATCGGAGATCCGTTTACGAATTTGCTTCCTCCGCCTAACTCCTGCAGACGAATGAGGAATTTTGATGGCCATGTCTTGTCGATTCCCATAGTTTTGTCTTTGTCTACGTATCTGCTTAAGATTTCTACTCCATCTTCGATATCATCATAGTAGATAAGATCTACCCCAAGATCTGACTCCTGTGGGAATAATTTGTTGATTACCATCTTATGATTTCCGTTCACATTCAGATAAAGTGCCAGAAGTCTTTCTCCTGGGAAAATCCATTTTCCTGTCAGATAGAAGATCGCAACCGGGTCAGAAACGATCATCTGTGGAATCTCATGCTCCTCCATTGATTTTAATACTCTTGTAAGTTTACCTTGATCCATAATAGTACCCCAACCTTTCTTAAATGTTGACAGAATCTGTTACTGTTTTTCGCCGATTCTCACTGACAATTATTATAGACTTTCTGAATATAAAAGTCAATTTATTCTATTGTTCTTTCACAGATATCTGCAGACTTATTTTTTCAATAAATTTTAGAAAATATATGAAGCGAACAACACCCTTTATCCGGATTCTATAATATCTGAGTATACAAAGAAGCTGTCAGATGTAAATTCTACACTGACAGCTTCTTTTGTATATATTCTATATATTTTATTCTTCTTCAGATGTTGCAGCAACAGTATCTTCTGCAGTCTCTTCTACAGCTTCTTCTGTTCCTTCATCAACAGTAATCTCCTGATTCATATCATCTGCATCGTCGAAGTCGAAGTCAAAATCATCATCAAAGTCCAGCTCGTCTTCCATTTCCATCTCTGTGTTCAGCTTGATGTCACGGTATTTTCTCATACCTGTTCCGGCTGGGATATGTTTACCGATGATAACATTTTCTTTCAGACCTACCAGTGGGTCAACTTTTCCCTTGATAGCTGCTTCTGTCAGGACTTTTGTTGTCTCCTGGAATGAAGCTGCTGACAGGAATGAGTTTGTAGCAAGTGATGCTTTTGTAATACCCATGATAATCTGCTCACCTGTTGCAGGCTCTTTTCCTTCTGCTTCAAGTGCTTCGTTCACGTCTTCGAACTCAAGTCTGTCTACGTTTGTTCCTGGAAGGAATTCTGTGTCTCCAGACTCTTCAATACGGATCTTCTTCAGCATCTGGCGAACGATAACCTCGATATGCTTATCGTTGATTTCTACACCCTGCAGACGGTAAACTCTCTGTACTTCCTGGATCATGTAATCCTGTACAGCACGGAGTCCTTTGATTCTTAAGATATCGTGTGGGTTAACGCTACCTTCTGTCAGTTCATCACCGGCTTCCAGTTCAGCCCCGTCAGATACCTTAATACGTGATCCGTAAGGGATAAGATATGCTTTGGATTCTCCTGTTTCTTTATTTGTAACGATGATCTCACGCTTCTTCTTGGTGTCATTTAAGTTAGCAGTTCCTGCGATCTCTGTGATGATTGCAAGTCCCTTAGGCTTTCTGGCCTCAAAAAGCTCCTCGACACGAGGAAGACCCTGTGTGATATCTCCACCGGCTACACCACCACTATGGAAGGTTCTCATAGTAAGCTGTGTACCAGGCTCTCCGATAGACTGTGCAGCGATAATTCCGACAGCTTCTCCAACCTGTACCGGCTCACCAGTTGCCATGTTGGCTCCGTAACATTTTGCACATACACCACGATGTGAACGGCATGTAAGAATTGTACGGATCTTAATCTGGGTCAGTGGCTCGCCATTCTTATCAACACCCTTCTTGCACACAAGTTCTGCACGCTTTGGTGTTACCATATGGTTTGCTTTTACAAGAACGTTACCGTCTTTATCTACGATATCCTCACAGATATAACGTCCTGTGATACGATCCTGTAAGCTTTCGATTACTTCGTTTCCATCCATGAATGCTTTTACATGCATTCCCGGAATTGGTGCTCCTGGTTTTGCACAATCCACTTCGTGGATGATCAGTTCCTGTGATACGTCTACCAGACGTCTTGTAAGGTATCCTGAATCGGCTGTACGAAGAGCAGTATCGGACATACCCTTTCTGGCTCCATGTGCAGACATGAAGTACTCCAGTACGTCCAGACCTTCACGGAAGTTTGACTTGATAGGAAGCTCGATTGTATGACCTGTTGTATCAGCCATCAATCCACGCATACCAGCAAGCTGTTTGATCTGTTTGTCAGATCCACGGGCTCCGGAATCGGCCATCATGAAGATGTTGTTATATTTATCAAGACCGTCAAGCAGTGCCTTTGTAAGGGCATCGTCAGTTGCTTTCCATGTCTCTACGACTTCTTTATATCTTTCTTCTTCTGTGATGAGACCACGTTTGAAGTTCTTTGTAATCTTATCTACAGTATCCTGAGCATTCTTGATCATCTCCGGTTTCTGTGGAGGTACAGTCATGTCAGAAATTGATACAGTCATGGCAGCTCTTGTTGAAAGCTTATACCCCATAGCCTTAACATGGTCAAGTACTTCTGCTGTTGCAGTTGCACCATGTGTATTGATAACTTTCTCAAGGATCTGTTTCAGCTGTTTCTTTCCTACGTGGAAATCAACTTCCAGAAGCAGTTCGTTTCCTTCTACTTCACGATCTACAAATCCAAGATCCTGTGGAATAATTTCATTAAACATGAAACGTCCGACTGTAGATTCTACGGTTCCAGTCTTCACTGTTCCGTCTGGCATCTTCTTAGATACACGTACTTTTACACGTGAGTGAAGTGTTACTGCTGCATTCTCATAAGCAAGCAGTGCTTCATTGAAGCTCTTGAAGATCATGCCTTCTCCCTTGGCACCAGGACGCTCCTGAGTCAGATAGTAGATACCAAGTACCATATCCTGTGAAGGAACGGCTACCGGACCACCATCAGATGGCTTCAGTAAGTTGTTTGGTGACAGCAGTAAGAAGCGGCACTCTGCCTGTGCTTCTACTGAAAGTGGAAGATGGACAGCCATCTGGTCTCCGTCGAAGTCGGCGTTAAACGCTGTACAAACCAGTGGATGAAGCTTGATAGCCTTACCTTCTACAAGGATTGGCTCGAATGCCTGAATACCAAGTCTGTGCAGTGTAGGGGCACGGTTCAACATAACCGGATGCTCTTTGATTACTTCTTCCAGAACATCCCATACCTCTGGCTGAAGTCTTTCTACCATTTTCTTAGCATTTTTGATATTGTGTGCTGTTCCGTTCTGAACCAGTTCTTTCATAACGAATGGCTTGAACAGCTCGATTGCCATTTCTTTTGGCAGACCACACTGATAAATCTTAAGTTCCGGTCCAACAACGATAACGGAACGTCCAGAGTAGTCAACACGCTTACCAAGCAGGTTCTGACGGAAACGTCCGGACTTACCTTTCAGCATGTCAGAAAGAGATTTCAGAGCTCTGTTACCAGGTCCTGTTACCGGACGTCCACGACGACCGTTGTCGATCAGGGCATCAACAGCTTCCTGAAGCATTCTCTTTTCGTTTCTAACGATGATGTCTGGAGCGCCTAATTCAAGAAGACGTTTCAGACGGTTATTTCTGTTGATAATTCTTCTGTACAGGTCATTTAAGTCAGATGTGGCAAAACGTCCACCATCCAGCTGTACCATTGGACGAAGATCCGGCGGAATAACCGGGATGTTTGTCATGATCATCCATTCTGGTTTGTTTCCAGATTCACGGAATGCTTCTACAACTTCCAGACGTTTTACGATTCTTGCACGTTTCTGACCTGTTGCACCTTTCAGACCTTCTGAAAGTTCTGTGTATTCTTTCTCAAGATCAATGTTCTCAAGAAGTTCTTTAATGGATTCAGCACCCATTCCTACACGGAATGCGCTTCCCCATTTTTCTCTTGCTTCCTGATATTCAGCCTCGGATAATACCTGCTTATACATCAGGTCTGACTCGCCCTTATCCAGTACGATATAAGATGCGAAGTAAAGTACCTTTTCCAGAGTTCTTGGAGACAGATCCAGGATCAGTCCCATACGGCTTGGAATTCCCTTGAAGTACCAGATATGTGACACCGGAGCGGCAAGGGCAATATGCCCCATACGCTCACGACGTACACTTGCTTTTGTTACTTCAACACCACAACGGTCGCAGACCACACCTTTATAGCGGATCTTTTTGTACTTACCACAGTGGCATTCCCAGTCCTTGCTTGGTCCGAAGATCTTTTCGCAGAACAGTCCGTCTTTTTCTGGTTTTAAGGTTCTATAGTTGATGGTCTCTGGCTTTGTAACTTCTCCCTTAGACCATTCCAGAATCTTTTCAGGTGACGCCAACCCGATTTTGATTGCATCAAAAGTCATTGGCTGATAAGTTTGTTCCTTGTTATTTTCAGGCATACTTTGGACCCCTTCCTATTCATCGTCAGATGAATCACCGAAATCATAGTCATCATTTTCTTCAAAGTTCATATCGAAGTCGTCTTCTGGCTCTTCATCTACATCAACCAGTTCTTCTCCCTGGAATTCCTGTTTGGTGTATCCGTGTTTACCAAAGTCATCTTCGTCATTATTGCGATATTTTCTATCTCCTTCAATCAGTGAGCGGAAATCTGTCTCTCCCATATCGGATGTTTCCATAATCTCCACTTCTGTATTGTCATCACGTAAAACACGTACGTCCAGTCCAAGTGACTGTAACTCTTTGAGCAATACCTTGAATGATTCTGGAATTCCAGGCTCTGGAATATTCTCACCCTTGATAATTGCTTCGTAAGTCTTCACACGTCCGATTACATCGTCTGACTTCACAGTCAGGATTTCCTGCAGTGTGTATGATGCACCATAAGCTTCCAGTGCCCATACCTCCATCTCTCCGAAACGCTGTCCACCGAACTGAGCCTTACCACCTAATGGCTGCTGTGTTACCAGTGAGTAAGGACCTGTAGAACGTGCATGGATCTTGTCGTCTACCAGGTGGTGCAGTTTCAGGTAATGCATGTGTCCGATTGTTACCGGGCTGTCGAAGTACTCACCTGTACGTCCGTCACGAAGACGAACCTTACCATCTCTTGAAAGTGGAACACCTTTCCAGAGTTTTCTGTGTTCTCTGTTATCAGACAGATACTGCAGTACTTCCGGAAGAAGTTCTTCTTTATGTTTTGCTTCAAACTCTTCCCAGCTTAAGTTGACATAGTCATTAGCCAGATCAAGAGTATCCATAATGTCAATCTCGTTTGCTCCGTCGAATACCGGAGTTGCGATATTAAATCCAAGTGCCTTTGCAGCCAGGGACAGGTGAATCTCCAGGACCTGACCGATGTTCATACGTGAAGGCACACCCAGAGGGTTCAGCACGATATCCAGAGGACGTCCATTCGGAAGGAATGGCATATCTTCTACTGGAAGTACACGGGAAACGACACCCTTGTTACCATGACGTCCGGCCATCTTATCACCAACAGAGATTTTTCTCTTCTGAGCGATGTAGATACGAACTGACTGGTTTACTCCCGGTGACATCTCGTCGCCGTTCTCTCTTGTAAATACTTTGGCATCTACTACGATACCATATTCTCCGTGAGGTACCTTAAGAGATGTGTCTCTTACTTCACGGGCTTTTTCTCCGAAGATTGCACGAAGCAGTCTTTCTTCGGCTGTAAGCTCTGTCTCTCCCTTAGGAGTAACCTTACCTACCAGGATATCTCCGGCACGGACTTCTGCTCCGACACGGATGATTCCTCTTTCATCCAGGTTCTTCAGTGCATCATCACCAACACCTGGAATATCACGTGTGATCTCTTCTGGTCCAAGTTTTGTATCACGCGCTTCTGCTTCATATTCTTCAATATGAATAGATGTATATACATCGTCCTGTACCAGTCTTTCACTTAACAGAACGGCATCCTCGTAGTTGTAACCTTCCCATGTCATGAATCCGATCAGTGGGTTCTTACCAAGACCAAGTTCACCATTGCATGTAGATGGACCGTCTGCGATAACCTCACCTTTTTCTACTCTGTCGCCCTTGAAGACGATTGGTCTCTGGTTATAGCAGTTACTCTGGTTACTTCTCTGGAATTTTGTTAATTTGTATTTTTTCAGTTTTCCGTCGTCCTGACGAACTGTAATTTCTGTAGATGTAGAACGTTCTACTGTTCCGCCTTCTTCAGCAACTACACATACACCTGAGTCAACAGCTGCTTTTTCTTCCATACCAGTTCCTACTGCAGGAGCTTCTGTAAACAGAAGAGGTACTGCCTGACGCTGCATGTTGGATCCCATCAGGGCACGGTTCGCATCGTCATTCTGAAGGAATGGAATCAGGGCTGTAGCTACAGAGAACACCATCTTAGGAGATACGTCCATGTAATCGAACATTCTTCTTTCATATTCCTGTGTCTCTTCACGGTAACGACCAGATACATTCTTACGAACAAAATGTCCTTCTTCATCTAACTGCTCATTCGCCTGTGCTACATGGTAGTTATCTTCTTCATCTGCTGTCATGTATACAACTTCATCTGTAACTACCGGGTTTGTAGGATCATCATGGTTGATCTTACGGTATGGAGCTTCAATAAATCCATATTCATTGATTCTTGCATAACTTGCAAGAGAGTTGATCAGACCGATGTTAGGTCCTTCAGGTGTCTCTACAGGACACATTCTTCCGTAGTGAGAGTAGTGTACGTCTCGGACCTCGAATCCGGCACGGTCTCTTGACAGACCACCAGGTCCTAACGCTGACAGACGTCTCTTATGAGTCAACTCACCAAGCGGGTTGTTCTGATCCATGAACTGTGACAGCTGTGAAGATCCGAAGAACTCTTTTACTGCTGCAGTTACTGGTTTAATATTGATCAGGGACTGCGGGGAAACACCCTCCATATCCTGTGTTGTCATTCTTTCACGAACCACTCTTTCCAGACGGGAAAGACCGATTCTGTACTGATTCTGAAGCAGCTCACCTACAGAACGGATACGTCTGTTACCCAGGTGGTCGATATCATCATCAGTTCCGATACCATATTCCAGATGCATATTGTAGTTAATAGAAGCAAGGATATCTTCTTTTGTAATATGCTTTGGAATCAGGTCGTGCATATCTCTCTTGATCGCATCTTTGAGCTCATCGATGTCTCCGGCTGTCTCTTCCAGGATTCCGGCAAGTACTGGATAGTATACCTGCTCGTTCACTCCTGCTTCTTCCGGATCGATGCCTACTACAGCTTCAAGATCTACCATCATATTAGAAAGAACTTTAATTGGTCTTTCTGTTTCTTCTACGCTGATCCATACATATGGAACTGCGTTGTTCTGGATTGTAGAAGCAAGCTCTCTTGTAATCTTTGTTCCTGCTTCTGCCAGAATTTCTCCTGTCATAGGGCTTACAACTTCCTCTGCCAGGACCTGTCCGCTGATACGGTTCTTTAATGCAAGCTTCTTATTGAATTTGTAACGTCCAACCTTTGCAAGGTCATAACGTCTTGGATCAAAGAACATACTTGTGATCAGACTCTCAGCACTATCTACTGCAAGAGGCTCACCTGGACGGATCTTCTTATATAATTCCAGAAGACCTTCCTGATAGTTCGTAGCAGCATCCTTTTCAAAACTTGCCAGGATCTTTGGTTCTTCTCCGAAGAGTTCGATGATCTCTGGATTTGTACCGATTCCTAATGCACGAATCAACACTGTGATCGGTACCTTTCTTGTTCTATCTACACGTACATAGAAAACGTCATTGGAATCCGTCTCATACTCCAGCCACGCACCACGGTTAGGGATTACGGTAGCTGAATACAGTTTTTTACCTAATTTATCATGTGCAATTGCATAATAAATACCAGGGGAACGAACCAGCTGGCTGACGATTACACGTTCTGCACCATTGATTACAAAGGTACCAGTTCTTGTCATCAGCGGCAGATCTCCCATAAAGATTTCATGCTCATTGATCTCATCTGTTTCTTTATTGTGAAGTCTTACTTTTACTTTCAAAGGTGCAGCATACGTTGCATCACGTTCTTTACACTCATCAATTGTATATTTTGCGTCTTCCTTGCATAAAGTAAAATCAACAAAATCCAGACTTAACTTTCCGCTATAATCTGTGATTGGGGAAATGTCATCGAACACTTCATTTAACCCTTCATCCAGAAACCACTTATAGGAATCTGTCTGAACTTCGATTAAGTTAGGCATCTGAACGACTTCTTTCTGTCGGGCATAACTCATTCGTGAACTTTTTCCGCTTTTAATAGGACGAATTCTGTTTTTCTCCATATTGACGTTTCACTCCTCATTTATTTTTATGGCTGGGTTTTATTACCCATATAACTTGCAGAGTCTCCGAAAAACAACTCTATTTCGTTGTTTTTCTGCGAAATCATGGCATAACTTTCCACAATAGCGCATTTTTAACTATACCATAAGCTTGTCAAGTATGTCAAGCTTATATATAAATATTTTCCACTATTTTTCCAAAATATTGCTGGACATAAGAAAAAGCTTTTCATTCGTGTTTTTCACAGCCCGCACTGCCAGCTGCCCTTTGTGCAGCTCTGCGTCCAAAAACTCTTTCTTACATCCAGCATCCAAATAATACGAAAGGGCACCCCGTCACCGGAATGCCCTGATAATTCAATCAAACTCGAATTATTTAAGGTTAACTTCAGCACCTTCTGCTTCAAGTTTAGTCTTGATTTCCTCAGCCTCAGCTTTAGAAGCGCCTTCTTTGATTACCTTTGGAGCTTCGTCAACTAATGCTTTAGCTTCTTTCAGTCCAAGTCCTGTTACTTCACGAACAACTTTGATAACTTTAACCTTAGCTGCTCCTGCAGATACTAATTCTACGTCGAACTCGTCTTTCTCTTCTGCTGCTGCTCCACCTTCTGCTCCAGCTGCTGCTACTACAACACCTGCTGCTGCGGATACACCAAATTCTTCTTCACAAGCTTTTACAAGATCATTTAACTCTAATACAGATAACTCTTTGATAGCTTCAATAAATTCTTCTGTTGTTAACTTTGCCATTTTATTTTCCTCCATTTTTCTTATTTTCTTTTTGAAATAAAATTATTATGCTGCCATCAGCTTATTCAGCTGCTGGTGCCTCTGCAGCTTCCTCTGCTGCTGGAGCTGCTTCACAAGCATCTGCTCCACCTTTTTCTGCGATCTGATTGAGAACGCGAGCCAGGTTTGTGATAGGTGACTGTAAGCTTCCAAGTAATTTGGAAATGAGCTCGTCTCTTGAAGGAATTTTAGCAAGTTCATTTAATGCGTCTGCATCATATAATGTTCCTTCAACCACACCTGCTTTTAATTCAAGGGCTTTTGCATTCTTTGCGAATTTGCAAAGGATTCTTGCTGGAGCTGTTGCATCATCTTTAGAAATAGCGATAGCGCTTGGTCCTTCTAAGTGCTCATCTAATGCTGCGAAATCAGTTCCTTCAAAAGCTCTCTTCATCATTGTGTTCTTACAAACTTTGTAGACAACGCCTGCTTCTCTTAACTGTTTACGCATCTCTGTATCTTCTGCAACAGTCAGTCCACGGTAGTCAACAAGGACAACGCTTGTTGCGTCTTTCACGTCCTCTGCAATAGCCTGTACAACTGGTTGTTTTAATTCAACTTTTGCCACGAATGGTGCACCTCCTTGTAGATTTGTAAGTTTACACCGCCGATAGATATAAATGTAAAAAAACCTCTATATCCAAAGACATAGAGGTTGATAAGTCATACTTTAGTATCGATCTTTCCTCGGTAGGCGTCCGCATAAAATGTGTTCTTACGCTCTTTCAAGCACCTACTGTCTTCGGCAGTCCTTTGGTAGATTATCATATACATATGTTATTGTCAAGAGGTTTTTCCTTTTTTTCAATTTTTTCTTGCTTTTTCCTTTTACTTCCAGCATACCTGTCTGTCCGGCTTTTACACACCGTCCTTCATTACAGGCTTTTAAAATTATTTTATTGCTTTATCTCTGTCTTTTACGCTTCCGCCACAGCCGCTTTCATCTTCTTCACATACTCTTTTACATATGGCACACAGTCCGTTCCATGCTCTGCTACAATCCTTACAATCGCCGATCCTACAATTGCACCATCCGAAAATGCCGCCAGATCTTCCTTTTCTTCATATGGGACATCCGGTACGATCACACCACAGATACCACACTCTGCGGCACGCTTC
>NZ_CAKRAH010000026.1 GCF_934294775.1 uncultured Dorea sp. | reverse complement strand
TTAGGAAAGTCGGACTGCCTTAGAACTTCTGCATCGTGACATCTAGCAGCAAACAGGATACCAGCGCTTTCTCATGGGCCGAGAGGCCACAACAAAATAGTGTATTAAACAGCCAGCTACGCTGATTCTATTTCATATGTAAATCCCGCATCCGTAATCGTCTGAATCGTATCCTTGATCCCCTGTCCGCCAGCAGTCAGGTAACCAGAAGCAAAGATAGAATCTACAACGCTTAACAATTCCTTTTCATGTCCCTTAAAATACACCTCACGTCCGGCAGCGCAGCGGATATCAGACTGTGGAACCAGAAGTCTGGCAAGACATAATACTTTCATGCCATATTCATAAGTAAGTCCGGAGATATCCTGGTCTCCAAGAGGTGTGCCAGGGATTGGAAGGAGGAAGTTAATTGGAAGTGCTTCCGGATTGATCTCTTTTAATTCTAAGAGCATATCGACAACGTCTTCTTTACTTTCCCCCATACCAATAATTCCGCCGCTGCAGATTTCAAATCCCAGTCTCTGGAGCATATGGATATTTTCCACACGCTGATCAAAGGTATGAGTAGTGCAGATGTGACTATAATAAGCACGGCTGCTGTTCAGATTGTGGTTAATACGGTCAAGTCCGGCATCTTTTAACATTCTCGCCTGTTTTTCCGTTAAAAATCCGATGGAGCAGCAAAGGTGCGTTCCTGTTTCTTTCATCTTGCGGATACGTCTGGCAAGCTGTTCAATCTCTGCATCGGTAAATTTCATTCCGCTCAGTCCGATACAGTGTCTGGACAGGTGATTCTCGTTGACAAAATCATTGTCATTATATAGCTTTTCGTCCTCTACCCATTTGTAGGTGTCAATGTCGGCATTGGAACGACAGGACTGTGCACAGTAAGCGCAGTCCTGAGAGCAGTTACCGCTGCGGACATTAGTAAGAATGTGAATGCTGACATGGTTTCCTTTATATTTTTTTCGGAGAAGTCCGGCACGTTCGATGAGAGCATCCAGCTGGTCATCCGGTGTGTTCAGAATCTTGATTGCTTCTTCGCGGGTTAATTCAGGGTCTTCGTGTGTGTGAATTTCTGGCATCATGTGTTACCTTCCTTTTATTAGAATGATTCAACGGTTGTTAACCGATATACAAAAAAGGTTAACATGATGAAGCGGGAAAGTCAACTATAACGTAAAAATAAGTTAACAATTTGGGCTGGAAGAAGACATATTTTTTGTTTTGCTTTTGTACGGACTTTATCTTCATACATTTTAATGTCAATTTGTTTTTATTCGGGAGTCCAGTTGTCAGTAACTTCCATAGATAGGAAATGCAGTATCAATATCACCATTTTTCAGAGCCTTGATCATATCAGAATAAGAATTGAATTTTACTGGTGTAAGATTCATGCTATAACGGTCTTTCATATGACCAGTGAAGGTAGATAGAAGTCCGATCATTTCATGGTTTGTATCATCCCAGTCAGAATAAGGAAGTTGCCTTCGCCTTCCTGATAGCCCTGGTAAGTCAGGTGGCCAACCCGGATTTTTTTAAGCGGAGAAGAAGTAGTTTTTGCTTCAGCAATTTCCGGATGCATAAAAGACATGGAGAAAATCAGAATTACCAGGAATAATATGCTGCCGTGTTTTCTAAATGTGTGGTTCATAGTATATATGATCCCCCCCGTTCTTAAAATGAACTGACAGCTATAAATAGATCCCTGCTGAACAGTTACGCGGTATGTATAATATTTTACAATGTGTGGAAGTTGGACATCAACTGATTTGAAAATAAACGGCGGGAAGTATTAAAAAAATATAAAAATGCAGATTTTCAGCCAGTTTTCTGTATAATAAATACAGATACTTTATAGAAATATAGATACGAATATAGATACGGATGCAGGTACGGATAGAGGTACAAAGAGAGAAAAATATTCCGGGAGCATATTTGGAAAAGAAAGGGAGGCAGCATGCTTCAGATACAGCATATTTTCAAAGAATACAGGACGGGAAATCTGGTGCAGAAAGCGCTGGATGATGTAAGCCTGAACTTAAGAGATAATGAATTTGTCGCAATCTTAGGACCCAGTGGTTCGGGAAAGACGACACTCCTTAATATCATAGGAGGACTGGACCGTTATGACAGCGGTGACCTGATCATTAATGGGATATCGACGAAGAAATATAAGGACAGAGACTGGGATTCATACCGGAATCATACGATCGGATTTGTATTCCAGAGTTATAATCTGATCCCGCATCAGACCGTATTATCTAACGTAGAACTGGCCCTTACAATCTCAGGAATCGGAAAAGAAGAGAGAAGAAAGCGTGCCGTTGATGCACTGAAAAAAGTAGGTCTTGGGGAACAGCTTCACAAAAGACCAAGCCAGATGTCCGGAGGACAGATGCAGAGAGTTGCTATCGCAAGAGCACTGGTGAATGATCCGGATATTCTTCTTGCAGACGAACCAACCGGGGCACTTGACAGCGATACCAGTATCCAGGTTATGGATCTTCTTAAGGAAGTGGCAAAGGACCGGCTGGTTGTGATGGTTACGCATAATCCGGAACTGGCAGAAGAGTATGCAACGAGAATTGTGACTTTGAAGGATGGAAAGATTCGTTCGGATACAGATGAATATATCGTAGAAGATCAGGAATTGAAAGCACCGGAACATAAAAATATGGGAAAGTCTTCGATGTCGTTCCTGACAGCACTGGCACTTAGCTTTAATAACTTGAAGACCAAGAAAGCAAGGACACTTCTGACTTCCTTTGCCGGTTCCATTGGTATCATCGGTATTGCTTTGATTCTGGCGTTATCGAATGGAGTGAACGGGTATATCCAGTCGATAGAAGAAGAGACGCTGTCAGAGTATCCGCTTCAGATTCAAAGTACCGGATTTGACATTACTTCGATGATGGTCGGCGACAGTGGAACAACAGGCAGTCAGTCTTTCGGTAAGAAAAAGGAAAAAAGTGATAACGATCAGGTTAAGATCATGAGCATGGTCACAAATGCATTTTCCAAGATGGATACCAATGACCTGAAGTCATTAAAAAAGTATCTGGATACAAACAGTAAACAGATCGAAGATTATACGAATGCGGTTGAATATACATATAATGTTACACCGCAGATCTACAGACAGGATAACGATACGGTCAGACAGGTGCATCCGGATAAATCCTTTGAAGCGTTGGGAATTGGTGCGGATTCGGGTGCAAACAGCATGATGTCATCCATGATGAGTACCAATGTGTTTTACCGAATGCCAAAAAATACCAGCCTTTATGAGAATCAATATGATGTAAAAGCAGGAAGATGGCCGGAAAAATATAATGAATGCGTACTGGTACTGAGCCAGGATGGAGGTATGAGTGATTTCTTATTATATACACTGGGATTGAGAGATCAGTCGGAGCTTGACGATATGATTCAGGAATTTGTCAATGAAGAGACCATCAAGACACCAAAGTCACTGGGAACCTATCAGTATAAGGACATTCTGAATAAGAAGTTCAAGCTGGTAAATGCATCGGATTATTATGAATATGATGAACAGTATAAGGTCTGGAAAGATAAAAGCGATAATGAAGAATACATGAAAAAGGTCGTAGAAAACGGGGAAGATCTGAAAATCGTAGGAATCGTACAGCCGGCAGAAGGTACAAAAGCTACTTCCCTGAATGCCGGGATCGGATATCCATATTCGCTTATGACACACGTGGCAAAACAGGCCAAAGAAAGTAAGATCGTAAAACAACAGAAAGAAAATCCATCGGTTAATGTATTTACCGGAGAAGAATTCGGCAAAAAATCAGACGATGGCGGATTGGATATGAGTTCTCTTTTCACAGTAGATGAAGATGCGCTTCAGAAAGCATTTGGAATGGGAGATAAGAATCTGGCCGGAAGTCTTGGAGATTCACTGGATCTTTCAAAATCACTGAATCTTCAGGATGCATTCGCACTGGATGGCAATACACTGATCCTTTCGGGTCTTGTCAGTCTGGATCAGGTGGATCTGGATCTGTCCGGGCTTCCGTCTACAAGTCTTGGAGATATGATCCAGAGTCTGGATGTTACTGTGAAACCGGGCGGAATGCAGAAGATGGCATCCAGTCTGATGGAAGGATACCAGATATATGCAAAATCCCATCCGGAGGCAGATTATTCCAGCCTTGGAGATAATTTGTCAGAGTATCTTACCACAGACGAAGCAAAAGTAATCCTGAAAAAGTACTTTTCAAAGATACTTCAGAAAAATGGGGAAGTGACAATCACAGATGAAAAGATGCAGAAACTCTTGTCAGATATTATGCAAGGATTCCAGAAATATGTAAAAAATCAGGGTATGGAAGAAGTAAGCGCAGAACAGTTCGGAGAGCTTATGAATGCATATCTTCAGACACCGGAAGCAAAAAAGATACTGACAGACTGGGTGAACAGTCTGTATCAGGACGTCGATATACAGATATCGGAAGCAGACTTAAAAGATATGGCATCTGAGCTGGCATCTGGTTATCTTGCATATGCAAAAGAAAAGGGTTATGCGGATCCGTCACAGATGGGCGTACATTTTGCGGAGTATCTGAATACCGTAGATGGAAAAAGCAGACTGACCAGCGGCCTTGTGGATACGTTGGATATGAACAGCCTGGAAAGCCAGCTTTCGCAAGGAATGAATACCTATATGAAACAGACAATGGGGGCATACACCGGAGCAATCGGAGGAGCACTGGAGACACAGATTGGTTCAGCGATGCAGCAGATTGTAAGCCAGATGTCAGCAGGACTTGAAACAGTTATGACCTCTGCGATGACGCAGGTGGGAGAGAATCTGCAGTCAGCGATGGGAGATGCGATGAAGATTGACACGGATGCATTTGCGCAGGCATTCCAGTTCAACATGACGGAGGATGATCTGACGGAACTTATGATGTCCATGGCAGGAACAAAGAGTGCAACGTATGATAACAACCTGCAGACACTTGGCTATGCAGATTTTTCAGAACCAAGTGAGATTGATATCTATCCGAAGGATTTTGAAAGTAAAGAACAGGTGGTAGATTTCCTGGACCAATATAATAAGAAGATGGAAAAGGCAGGTAAGGATGAGCAGGTGATTTCATATACAGATATTGTGGGAACATTGATGTCATCCGTGACCGACATTGTCAATACCATAAGCTATGTACTGATTGCATTCGTTGCGATATCACTGGTTGTATCTTCTATTATGATAGGAGTTATCACATATATCAGTGTACTGGAACGAAAGAAAGAGATCGGAATATTAAGGGCAATCGGAGCATCTAAGGGAAATGTATCCCAGGTATTTAATGCGGAGACATTTATTATTGGATTATGCGCTGGACTTATGGGAATTGGTCTCACACTTTTGATCCTGGTACCTGGTAATATGATCATTCATGCAGTGGCAAACAACAATAACGTAAGTGCGGTGCTTCCGGTAGTTCCGGCACTGGTGCTGATCGGGCTGAGTGTATTGCTGACATTGCTTGGTGGACTGATTCCGTCAAGAAAGGCATCTAAGAGCGATCCGGTTACGGCACTTAGAACAGAATAAGTTGAAAAAATCACAGAGAAAGATTAAAATATGCTGTAGAGAAATCTGCGGCATATTTTGGTTTCGCTGACATGTAGACAAGTATTCGTAAGAAACTGTCATTGGTGAATCTTATATGTGGTAGTGGTGCAGATACCTAAGCATGTAAAAACAGGAGGAAGATATGTACAATTTTAATTATTACACACCAACAAAAGTTGTATTTGGTAAAGACACAGAACAAAAATGTGGAGAACTGGTAAAGGAACAGGGCTGTAAAAAAGTTCTGATCCATTACGGAAGTGGAAGTGTGAAACGTTCCGGACTGTTAGATAAAGTAAAGGCTTCGCTGGATGAAGCAGAGGTGGATTATATAGAACTTGGCGGAGTGGTACCGAATCCGAGACTTTCATTAGTATACGAAGGCATTGAACTGGCGAAAAAAGAGGGAGTAGATTTTATCCTGGCGGTAGGTGGCGGAAGTGCCATTGATTCGGCAAAAGCAATCGGATATGGTGTTGCAAATGAAGGTGATGTATGGGAATTCTATGATAGAAAGCGACAGGCAACCGGATGTCTTCCAATCGGTGTTGTGCTCACAATCGCAGCAACCGGAAGCGAGATGAGTAATTCATCTGTTATCACAAAAGAAGAAGGCTGGATCAAAAGAGGATACAGCAGTGATTATGGAAGACCGAAGTTTGCAATCATGAATCCGGAACTTACCATGACTCTGCCGGATTATCAGACAGCTTGCGGTTGTACCGATATCCTGATGCATACAATGGAACGCTATTTTACCAATGGCGGCAATATGGAGATCACAGACAGTATTGCAGAAGGTCTGCTGCGTACAGTGATTGAAAATGCTAAAATACTGGTCAAAGATCCGAAGAATTACGATGCGCGTGCAGAAGTTATGTGGGCAGGAAGTCTGTCTCATAATGGTTTGACCGGCTGTGGTGCGGTTGTCGGAGGAGACTTTGCATCCCATGCACTGGAGCATGAGATTGGTGGAATCTATGATGTGGCACATGGCGCAGGACTTGCAGCAGTCTGGGGCTCATGGGCAAGATATGTGTACAAAGACTGCCTGCCAAGGTTCGAGAAATTCGCAATGAATGTCATGCAGGTCAATCCGGAAGGTACAGCTGAGGAGGTAGCACTTCGTGGAATTGAAGCGATGGAAACATTCTTCCGTGAGATCGGAATGCCGACATCCATTCATGAACTTGGTATTGAGCCGGGAGAAGAAGATCTGAAGCTGATGGCGCATAAATGCAGCATTGCAAGCAAGGGGAGCAAAGGATCAGCAAAAGTACTGCATGAAGAAGACATGTATAAGATATATAAGGCAGCATTATAATGCTGTATTGACAAGAATTCTTGAAAGGATATATCAAATGGCATGCAGTAGATGTACGTCATGCCATTGCATGATGAACAGCTAATAAAAAACTCTCTATAAAATCAGAATCAATAGTATTGACTGATGTGTTATAGAGAGTTTTTTCAGACATATTTTAATTAAAATTTTGCTGTGGCTGCTCTATATTATTTTTCAGGTCCGCAGCTATCGCTTTTTCTACATCTTTTACCATTTCTTTTTCGGATGAAGGAAGAGCCAGGAAAGCAGCAGAAGCAAGCGGCAGAAATGTGATCCATATGCCGCGCGCACCGATATAAGTAGCTGCAAAATATCCGGCGAGTACACCAAGGTGGAAAAGAATCAAGGTGTTGGTAAAAAGCCAGGCTCTTTTTTTCTGTGCCAGATCGTGATTTATATGATATCTGGTCCAGGAAAGAATGGTCTGTTTGTAGTTGTTCGTTGAAAAGATCGTAGAACTGTTATAACATTCCGGATCGGTAAATGTCTGCCATTGATATGCATTTAAAATAAATACAGGAAAAAGTGCAATCAGTGGATTCACAGATACCGGAATGACACCTGCGATCCAGACGCAGACAGCTTCGATGACGAGTGCAATGTATGCTTTCGATGATGGAAAACGTTCTCCAATTAAAAAGGCTGCCAGGATGGCAAGTCCGTATAGTACAAAAATTGCCAGCCGCAAAAGTGCATCTGTAAGGTTCATTTCGGCAAAGTTTAATACCATTTCTATCAGATTCATAGTCTGTGCCGCACCAAAATTACCGCCGCGGACTAAAATGGCATAAGCACCGGTCAATCCACCGATAAATGCGAGATTTATATGTAAAAGTGTTCGCTTATGATTTTGTATCCAATTCATTTTTATCACCCGGAGCCTATTATAGGACGATAGGTTTAAAAAATCAAATAAAAGAAGAAAAAAATACGATTGAACACAAAATAATACAAATAAAGATTGACAATTAGAAAAAATGTGAGTATCATATACTTTATTAGATAAAAGCGTTAAAGCGCGAAAGCTGAACGTGAAATATAAATAAACATGAAAGGAGATTTTCCAATGCCGATTACTGATATATTGGAGAAAAACTGCCGACTGTACGGAGATGACGTTGCACTGGTAGAGATTAATCCGGAGATGCCGGAGACAAAAAGAACTACATGGAAGGAGTTCGACTTAATTGAACCATCGCGTGCAGCTTATTATAGAAGAGAGATTACATGGAATGTATTCAATGAGAAAGCGAACAGATTTGCTAATCTTCTTATTGAAAGAGGAATCAAAAAAGGAGAAAAAGTGGGGATTCTCCTGATGAACTGCCTGGAATGGCTGCCAATTTATTTTGGAATATTAAAAACAGGAGCACTTGCAGTTCCGTTAAACTTCCGTTATTCTGCGGATGAGATCAAATACTGTGTGGAACTTGCAGAGGTTGATATTCTGGTATTTGGTCCGGAGTTCATTGGACGAGTAGAAGAGATTGCAGATGAGATCAGCAAAGGACGTCTTCTGTACTTTGTAGGGGATGGATGTCCGGGATTTGCAGAAGATTACAATGCACATACTGCAAACTGTTCCAGTCAGTCACCAAAGATTGATGTCAATGATGACGATGATGCAGCAATCTATTTTTCATCAGGAACCACGGGATTTCCAAAGGCGATTTTACATAATCATGAATCCCTGATGCATGCTGCAAAAGCAGAACAAAACCATCATGGACAGACAAAAGACGATGTTTTCTTATGCATCCCTCCGTTATATCATACCGGAGCAAAGATGCACTGGTTCGGAAGTCTTCTGACGGGCGGAAAAGCAGTTTTATTAAAGGGAACAAGTCCAAAGACAATCTTACAGGCAGTATCAGAAGAACATTGTACAATCGTATGGTTACTGGTGCCGTGGGCACAGGATCTTCTGCTTGCGCTTGATAATAAAGAAGTGGACATTGCAGATTATGACCTGGATCAGTGGAGACTGATGCATATTGGAGCACAGCCGGTACCACCGAGTCTGATCAAGCACTGGAAAGAGTACTTCCCAAATCATAAATACGATACAAACTATGGTCTGAGTGAATCCATCGGACCTGGATGCGTACATCTTGGCGTGGATAATATCGATAAAGTCGGAGCAATCGGAAAAGCCGGATATGGCTGGGAAGCAAAGATTATCGACGAACAGGGCGAGACAGTAAAACAAGGAGAGACAGGAGAACTTGCGGTAAAGGGACCTGGTGTTATGACCTGTTACTACAGAGACCCGAAGGCAACAGCCGAAGTCCTGCATGATGGATGGCTCTATACCGGAGATATGGCGATGGAAGATGAAGATGGATTTATCTTCCTGGTTGACCGTAAGAAAGACGTTATCATCAGTGGTGGTGAGAATATCTATCCGGTACAGATCGAAGATTTCCTGCGTACCAATGATGCAATTCTGGACGTCGCAGTTATCGGTCTTGCAGATCACAGACTGGGAGAAATCTCAGCTGCAATTATTGAGCTTAAGCCGGGGGTAGAATGTACAGAAGAAGATATACAGGAATTCTGTAAAAAGCTTCCAAGATACAAGAGACCGCGTAAGATTATATTTGCGGATGTCCCGCGTAATCCTACGGGTAAAATTGAAAAACCAAAACTCCGTGAAAAATACGGGGCAACACATCTGGTTGCAGCACAGAACCAGGGATAATAAAAAGACAAAGCGTAATTATCATTCCGGCAAAATGGAATGGTAATTACGCTTTTAATCATAAGAAAACTATATACAAGATAAAGAGCAGAAATAGAAAACGAGAGTGGAGAATAATGACAAAAGAAAATAAAATCCAGATACGGACAGCAACAGAAACAGATGCAGAAAAACTACTTGAAATCTATGCTCCATATGTAAAAAATACAGCCATTACATTTGAATATGAAGTCCCATCCGTAGAAGAATTCCGGGATCGTATCTATAATACTCTGAAGAGATATCCTTACCTTGTGGCAGAGGTAGAAGGAACCATATATGGATATGCATATGTAAGCCCGTTTCATGAAAGAGCAGCATATGACTGGGCGGTCGAGACTTCTATCTATGTAGACCAGAATAAAAAAGGCATGGGAATCGGAAAGAAGTTATACGAGACGCTGGAGAGAATTTTAAAGAAGCAGAACATATTGAATCTGAATGCGTGTATTGCATGTACAGAAACCGAGGATGAATATCTGACCAATGCAAGTGTTCATTATCATGCACATCTTGGATACCGTATGGTGGGAGAGTTCAGACAATGCGGATACAAATTCCACCGGTGGTATAACATGGTATGGATGGAAAAACATATTGGTGATCATATAGAAGATCAGCCGCCGGTTATTGCATTTCCAGAGCTGAAAGATAAAAATCTGTAAAAAACAGGGGATATTTCTTTACAGAAAAAAGAAGTATGATTATAATATCCATGTTAAATACGTTGGAAATCAAGGCGGGAAAGATTATGAAATTAATTAAGACAGAGGACGCGGTAGGACATGTACTGTGTCATGATATGACGCAGATCATTCCAGGTGTAACCAAGGATGCCAGATTCCGGAAAGGACATATCATAACAGAAGAAGACATACCTGTGCTGTTATCAATCGGGAAGGAGCATCTGTATGTGTGGGAGAAGACAGAAGGAATGCTTCATGAAGATGAAGGAGCAGAGAGACTTCGGAAAATCACGCAGAATGAGCATATGCATCCATCCGGTGTGAAAGAAGGAAAGATTGAGCTGATCGCTGATACAGACGGCTTATTCCAGGTGGACGTTAAACGGTTATATGACGTCAACAGTGTAGATGAGATCATGATTGCAACAAGGCATACGAATACTGCGGTAAAAAAAGGCGATAAGCTTGCAGGAATGCGGGTGATTCCACTGATCATTGATGAAAAGAAGTTAGAGGAAGCTGAAAAAGCAGCGGGAACGGAGCCATTATTAAAAGTGACACCGTGGAAATTAAAAACAGCCGGGGTTATCACAACAGGCAGTGAGGTGTATAAAGGGCTGATTAAAGATCAGTTCACTCCGGTAGTTGAGAAGAAGCTGGAGGCATATGGAATCCAGATGACACAGCATGTGCTGTGCAGCGATGATATGCAGATGATCACACAGGCAATTGCAGATATGAGATCGGCAGGTGTTGATCTTATTATCTGTACCGGTGGAATGAGCGTGGATCCGGATGATAAGACGCCGGGAGCAATCAAGGCGTCCGGTGCCAGAATCGTAACTTATGGGGCACCGACACTTCCGGGAGCAATGTTGTGTCTTGGGTATTTTGAAGATGGAACACCGATTGCCGGTCTTCCGGGATGTGTGATGTATGCAAAAGCAACTGTTTTCGATCTGATACTTCCAAGGGTTGCAGCAGGCGTAGAGATAGAACGCAGAGATATTATCCAGATGGGACACGGAGGACTCTGTCTTGGATGTAAAGAATGCCATTATCCGGTCTGCCCGTTTGGTAAGGAGGCGTAGATGGGAGAGTTTACGCATTTTAATGAACTGGGACATGCCGTGATGGTAGATGTCAGTGAAAAAAAAGATACGGTAAGAGAAGCAACAGCGATGGGAAGAATCCGTATGTCAAAGGAGTGCTTTGAAAAAGTAAAGTCTGGCGGTATGAAAAAGGGTGATGTACTTGGAACTGCCAGAATTGCGGGAATTATGGGAGCAAAGAAGACATCGGAGCTGATTCCTTTATGTCACATTCTGAATTTAACGAAAGTGACCATAGAATTTGAATATGTAGATGAGACATGTGAGATCGAAGCAAGATGTACGGCGAAGACGGTCGGAAAGACAGGGGTAGAGATGGAAGCACTTACCGGAGTTCAGGTCGCACTTCTTACCATCTATGATATGTGTAAAGCGGTAGATAAGAAGATGGTCATGAACCGGATCTGCCTTCTGGAGAAATCCGGAGGAAAAAGCGGATTTTGGAAAGCTAATGTGGAGGAATCCGATGATTGATGGAAAAGGCCGGCTGATTGATTATATGCGGATATCGGTTACGGACCGTTGTAATTTAAGATGCAGATACTGTATGCCGGATGGGATCAGACAGATCGCTATGTCGGAGATACTGACCTATGAAGAGATTGAGCGTATTTGTCAGATAGCAGCAGAGCTTGGAATCAAAAAGTTAAAAATTACCGGAGGAGAGCCGCTTGTGAGAAAAGGCTGTACAGATCTGATACGCAGATTAAAGAAAGTACCGGGAATCGAGCAGGTGACGCTTACGACGAATGGTGTGCTTTTGACAGAATATCTGGAATCATTAAAGAAAGCAGGAACTGACGGGATTAATATCAGCCTGGATACCTGTAACTCTATAAGATATCAAGCGATTACAGGTATGGATGCATGCGACAGGGTCATAGAGGCGGTTCATAAGTCGGCAGACAGTGGAATCAGAACGAAAGTCAATGCTGTGTTACAGGAAGATAACCCAGAGGGAGAAGTCTGCAAAGAAGATATAAAAGGTCTGCTTGATCTGTCAAAAGAGACAGCTGTAGATGTCCGGTTTATAGAGCTTATGCCGATTGGTTATGGAAAAAAGAGACACGGAGTATCCAATGACAGGGTGTTAAGCGAGATACGGAAGATCTATCCAGAGATAAAAAGAGACGAAAGAACGCATGGGAACGGGCCGGCGGTATATTATCAGATTCCGGGATTTTCCGGCAGTATAGGATTCATCAGTGCGATGCACGGGAAATTCTGCCGGGAATGTAACCGGATCCGGATGACGGCAACCGGTGATATAAAGCCGTGTCTGTGTTATGCAGATGTATATCCACTCAGGGATCTGTTAAGAAGTGGTAATTACGAACTTGTCAAAGAACAGTTAACGGAAGCTGTCAGGAAGAAACCGGAAGCACATTGCTTCGAAGAGCCGGGTTCTGTTACTGAAGAACATCAGATGGTACAGATTGGAGGATGAGAGACACCAGATGGAACAAAAAAAAGGAATGATCAGAGGAATCTGTATCAGTGAAAAAAGAGGCACGGAAAAATATCCGGTAGAAAGTGCAAAGATTCAGCCGGACTGGGGAATCGAGGGAGATGCACATGGCGGAAAATGGCACAGACAGATCAGCCTTCTTGGAGTTGAAAAGATAGAAGCATTCAAAGAACAGGGAGCGGATGTGGACTTTGGCGCATTTGGCGAGAATCTGATCGTGGAAGGATTCGATCTTCGGAATGTTCCGGTAGATTCACAGATTACGATAGGATCAGAAGTAAGACTTAAGGTGACACAGATCGGAAAAGAATGCCACAGCCACTGCGCCATCTATCAGCGCATGGGAGACTGTATTATGCCAAGAGAAGGAATATTTGCAGAAGTATTAGAAGGCGGAGTGATAAAGGTCAATGACCCGGTGTACATAACGATGCCGCAAAAAGACCGTCCATACAGTGTGGCGGTGATCACGCTCAGTGATAAGGCTTTTAAAGGTGAAAGAGAAGACCTGAGCGGACCGGCAATTGCGCACATTTTAAAAGAAAGCAAAGAAAAATATAACATAGATTATGATATAAAAGAGACCATTCTTCTCCCGGACGGAGAAGAAGGACTGAAAAAGCAGCTGATCCGTCTGGCGGATCAAAGACAGATAGATCTTGTCCTGACAACAGGCGGGACAGGATTCGCACCAAGAGATGTGACCCCGGAGGCAACGGTTGCCGTCTGCGACCGTATGGCAAATGGAATTGCAGATGCGATCCGTAATTATTCTATGACGATCACAGAACGCGCCATGTTCAGCAGGGCAGTATCAGGACTTCGTAAGAAGACACTGATCATCAATCTTCCGGGAAGTCCCAAAGCAGTGAAGGAAGCACTGGAATACATTCTTCCGTTACTTCCTCACGGACTGGATGTCCTTAGGGGCAATGTAACAGAATGTGGCAGGAAATAATCATACAAAAGAAAGGGAGAAAAAGAATTATGAAGAACCAGATGGTAAAAAGAATTGCATCTGTTCTCCTTACAGGAGTGATGGTAGTTTCGCTGGCAGCATGCGGAGGAAACAAAAAAACTGAGACGACAGACACAAGCGATAAGAAGGAAAGCTCAAAAAAAGAGACAGAGATCCAGGTGTTCATCGCAGCAAGTCTTAATACAGTAATGACAGAGCTTGCAAAAGAATACAACGAAGATCATCCGGAAGTTAAGATTACATTTAATGCAGATAGTTCCGGAACTCTTCTGACACAGATTGAAGAAGGATATGAATGTGACCTCTTCTTTTCAGCAGCACAGAAACAGATGGATCAGTTAGAGGCTGACGGACTGGTAGTGGACGGAACAAGAGCCAACGTGCTGAATAACCAGGTTGTAGTAATCTCTTTAAAAGACAGTGGAACAAAAGTAACAGGACTTGAAAACTTACAGGACGCAAAAAGTATTGCACTTGCAGGTGGAAGTGTTCCGGTTGGAAAATATACAAGACAGGCACTCGTTAACCTTGGATCATTAAAAGCCGAGGGTGAAGTAGATGCCATTACAACCCGGCAGGTATCCGATGCACTCGGTGGAGTAGAGATCAGTGAAGAAGATAATGTAAGTAAGGTACTGACAGCTGTAGTAGAAGGATCCTGCGAAGTTGGAACAACATATTATTCAGATACTTATGGATACGAAGACAAACTGGATATCCTTCAGGTTGTAAGCTATGATCTGACAGGTGATGTAATCTATCCAATCTGTCAGGTACAAAATGATGAAGCAGACGATGCACAGACAGAAGCTGCAAAAGACTTCTATAAGTTCGTATTGTCTGACAATGCAAAGAAAGTCTTCGATGCATATTATTTTGATACAAATGTAGAAAGATAAAAGGATTTTTTATCATCAGGAGGAAATGACGTGGAAGCAGTGGTGGATATATTAAAACAGCTGGACTACAGTCCGTTGTTTGTATCATTGAAAACAGGAATTGTTGCAACGATATTTTCTTTTTTTCTCGGGCTTTTTGCGGCGCGAAAAGTAATCAAAGCAGGGCCAAAAGTAAAAGCGGTTGCAGACGGGATTCTGACCCTGCCGATGGTGCTGCCGCCAACGGCAGCAGGCTTCTTCCTGCTTCTTTTGTTTAGCCGGAGACGTCCGTTTGGAGTCTTTTTATATCAGGAATTCGGAATCAAGGTTGTGCAGACATGGGCGGGCTGTATTATAGCAGCGACAGTGATTGCATTTCCGCTTATGTACCGGAATGCAAGAGCAGCCTTTGAACAGATTGATGTGAATCTGATCCATGCGGCAAGAACGCTTGGAATGCCGGAATACAAAATTTTCTGGAAAGTTGCTGTGCCATCTGCAGGTCCGGGACTTGTAGCAGGAACGATCCTTACATTTGCAAGGGCACTGGGAGAATATGGAGCCACTTCGATGCTGGCCGGCAATATTCCGGGGAAGACCGGAACCATTTCCCAGAGAATTGCGATGGTTATTCAGGATGGTGATTATATGACTGCCGGAATCTGGGTTGTGATCATTATGCTGGTTGCGTTTGTACTGATATTCTTTATGAACCTGGTTACAGGACGCAATATGAGGAATATCCGGAGATGGTAGGGGGAAATAACGGATGCCGATGGAAGTAGAGATACATAAAAAGCTTGGAAATTATAAGCTGGATGTACAATGGAAATCAACGAAAAAGAGAATTGGCATACTCGGAGCATCGGGAAGTGGAAAGAGCCTGACTTTAAAAAGTATTGCAGGAATAGAACATCCGGATCAGGGACATATCCAGATTGATGATCATGTGCTCTATGATTCTGCTTCCAGAACCTGCCTGAAACCACAGAAGAGAAATGTAGGATATATGTTCCAGAACTATGCATTGTTCCCGGATATGACGGTGGAGCAGAATGTAGGAGCCGGACTTTTGAGTCGTCAAAGTGACGGGAGAAAGTTTTCACTGGCTGGCTTTGCAGAGGCAAAAAAGAAAAAACAGGAGCAGGTAGAAAAGATGATCCACCGATTCCGTCTGGAAGGACTGGAAAAAAGACTGCCAAGAGAATTGTCCGGAGGCCAGCAGCAAAGAGTAGCACTGGCAAGGATCATGGCATATGAACCGACAGTCATCCTTCTGGATGAACCGTTCTCGGCTCTTGATGTGTTCTTAAAAGACCGGCTTCAGCAGGAGATGATGGAGCTTTTAAGTGATTATGATGGAACCGTAATTCTGGTATCTCACAGTAGAGATGAGATCTACCGGTTCAGCGAAGAACTTCTGGTTATTGATGACGGAAAACAAATCTGTTATGGCGATACTAAGGAGATTTTTGTTAAGCCAGAGAAAGTAGAAGCTGCAAGACTTACCGGCTGTAAGAACATTGTTCTGGCAAAACGGATTGATGAACACCGGCTTGAAATTGCAGACTGGGGCGTAGAGCTTGTACTGCAGCAGAAGATAAGTCCGGATGTGACACATATCGGTGTGCGTGCACATGAATTCGTGCCTGTGTGGGGTGAAAGAAAGGAAAACTGCATTCCGGTACAGGTAAAGGGAAAGGCTGAATTCCCATTTGAATGGAAATATTTCCTGAAAGCTACAAAAGAAGATAGTGATGATATCTGCTGGTATGTACAGAAAACATTGTGGAATGATCTGGAAACATATGGTGTTCCGGATTACCTGCAGCTTCCGGAGAAGGAGATTCTTTTATTGGAATAAGCTTCTTTTGTTAGAAGAAAATACATGTTATAATGAGCGTTAGTAAACAGGTCGTGAAAAGGCCGGTTTATAAACGCTCATTTTTAATACCTGAGTATGCAGGGAAGAGCTGTCAGTGACAGGTCCTCTGTATGCCTGAGTATACAAAACTGTCAGTGGCAGGAGCTTTGTTTGGAGGAAAATGATGTATACGATAGGAACACATATGTCCATCGCAGGGGGGATTGCAAAGACGGCAGAGAATGTGGTGAAGATGAATGCCAATACCATGCAGATTTTCAGCAGAAACCCGCGGGGATCCAGTTATAAAAATTATACCGAAGAAGAAAAAGCCAGATTTGAAAAGACACGGAAAGATTATGCTTTTGGTCCGTTACTGGCACATGCACCATACACAATGAATCTGGCAAGTGCGACGGAAAAGACGTATGAATTTGCCTGTACGGTGATAAGAGAAGACATAAAGCGGATGGATGATCTGAATATAGAAAATCTGGTATTTCATCCGGGAAGCCATACCGGCATTGGAGAAGAAGCCGGCATACAGAATATAATACGGGGAATCGATCAGGCCATTACAGGATCGGAACGAATTACTGTATTACTGGAAACCATGAGTGGAAAAGGGACGGAGATCGGATACCGTTTTGAACAGCTGAAAACAATCCGGGATGGTGTGAAACATCCGGAGAAGATCGGCATTTGCCTGGATACCTGTCATGTGTTTGCGGCAGGGTATGATATCGTGCATGATCTTGATGGTGTGCTTGAAGAATTCGATCAGGTTCTGGGACTTGATCTGTTAAAAGCAGTTCATTTAAATGACAGTCTGATGCCATTTGGTTCAAGAAAAGACAGACATGCAGTGACAGGTGAAGGCGAGATCGGTCTGGAAGCACTTCTGAATGTGATGCGTCATCCAAAATTAAAGGACCTTCCGTTCTACCTGGAGACACCATTGGATGATGCGGGACACAAAGAAGAGATCGCAAAATTAAAAGAGTGTCTGCAGGACATATAGAAGAAACAGCCGGAAATTCCAAATAAAATAAAACAAAAAAACGAAGGACAACGATAAAAGACAGGAACGAGGAGGAGAACAATAATGGAAAATAAGATGATGAATATCAATGACTGTTATACACTGAATAACGGAGTAAAGATTCCATGTGTTGCCTATGGAACCTATAAAGCGGCAGATGGAAAAAGTGCAGAGATCATACGCACTGCAATTGAAGCAGGCTACCGGTATTTTGATACTGCTGCATTTTATCACACAGAAGAGTATCTGGCCGAGGCAATCAAAGAAAGCGGGATCCCAAGGGAAGAGTTTTTTATTGCATCCAAGCTCTGGAAAGATGATATGGGCTATGAAGAGACAAAAAAAGCATTTGCAGAGACACTTCGGAATCTGCAGACAGATTATGTAGATCTGTATCTGATCCACTGGCCGCTTCCGGCACCGGATTACAAAGACTGGAAGAGACTGGATCTGGACTGCTGGAGAGCGATGGAAGAATTATATGAAGAAGGTAAGATAAAAGCAATCGGACTTAGCAATTTCCTGCCGCATCACATTGAAAATATTCTGGAACACTGCAAAGTAAAACCGGCAGTTAACCAGCTGGAGATCCATCCGGGATATTCACAGGAAGCAGCTGTGAGATATTGTGAAGAACATGATATCCGCGTCCAGGCATGGAGTCCGATCGGAAGACAGAGGGTCCTGAAAGAAGAACTGGTAGTGGAACTTGCGGAAAAATATCATGTATCACCAGCTCAGATCTGTCTCAGATATTCTGTGCAGAGAGGAATCATACCACTTCCGAAGTCTTCGTCTATAGAACGTATGATTCAGAATCAGGATCTGTTCTCGTTTGAAATAGAAAAAGAAGATATGTACCGTCTGGAGACCATGCCGCAGGCAGGCTGGTCAGGAGAGCATCCGGACAGGGAGAGGGTATATTTTGAATAATGAAAATGGGCGTATGCTTCACTATATCGCAAGAATCCGGACGGATTTTCCAGAAAAATTCGGGATTCCAAGACAGTCACGTCTTGCGTGTACAAAAGGGATGATAGTATTTGAACCGGAATACAGAAAAGAAGAAGCATTTCGTGGACTGGAAGAGTATTCTCATATCTGGCTGCTCTGGGAATTTTCAGAGGCAGTCAAAGAGACATGGAGTCCGACAGTACGCCCGCCAAGACTGGGAGGAAATATGCGCTGCGGAGTGTTCGCAACCAGATCACCATTCCGGCCCAATCCGGTAGGGCTGTCCTGTGTAAAACTGACAGGAATAGAAAAAGATGCAAAACTTGGAACGGTACTTCTAGTAGAAGGGGCAGATCTGATGGATGGTACTCCGGTCTTTGATATCAAGCCATATCTTCCTTATGCAGATATCGTGGAGGATGCAAAAGGCGGGTTCGCTGACCGGGTAAAAAATTATGCACTGGAAGTTATGATCCCGGAGAACCTTCTGGAAAAGCTTCCAAAAAACCAAAGAAAATGTATCCGGGAGATTCTCGCAGAAGATCCGCGACCATCGTATCAGACGGATCCGGAGCGTATATATGGAATGAGTTATGCCGGTTACGAGATCCATTTTCAGGTAAAAGACCAGATACTGACTGTGTGTGGGATTGACAAAGATGAACATAACGTCAAAGCGAAGCCTGAAAAAGATCAGAACTAAAATATACATATAAAAACAGGAGGAACTGCAGGTGAAATATTATCTTGCACCGCTTGAGGGAATTACAACATATATATATAGAAGGGCATATCATGCACATTACCGTGCGATGGATAAGTACTTTACGCCGTTTCTGGTACCCCATACCAAAAAAGACTTTAACACACGGGAAAAGAATGATATCCTGCCGGAACATAATCAGGGAATGTATCTGGTGCCGCAGATTCTGGCAAATGATGCCGAAGGATTTTTGAATACAGTTGAAAAATTAAAAGCTTACGGTTACGGGGAAGTGAATCTGAATCTTGGATGTCCGTCGAAAACGGTCGTTTCAAAAGGACGTGGATCTGGATTCTTATATTACACAGATGAACTGGATCGTTTTCTGGATGAAATATATACAAAAGCAGATATAAAGATCTCGGTAAAAACAAGAATCGGAAAATACGGAGCAGATGAATGGGGAAAGCTTCTTGAAATTTATAACCAGTATCCGTTAGAAGAGCTGATCGTCCACCCAAGGATCCAACAGCAGTTTTACAAAGGAAAGCCGGATCTTGATGCATTCGAAGATGCGATGAGGGAGTGCCGGTGTCCGCTTTGCTATAATGGAGATATCTATACCGTAGAAGATATGAATAAGATAAAGGAAAGATTCACAGGATTGTCCTGCGTTATGCTTGGAAGAGGAATCTTAAGAAATCCGGAGCTGACTGAGCTGATTGGATCGGGGGAAGACCGGGTGGATGCAAGAAAGTTAAGAGCATTTCATGACCAGATCTACGAAGATTACCAGGAGGTAAGCTGCGGGGATAAAAATGTTTTATTCAAAATGAAAGAACTCTGGTGTTATCTTGGAATGTTATTCCCGGATCAGGAAAAACTGCTGAAAAAGATAAGAAAAGCGGAGAAATTAGACCGGTATGAGTCTGTTGTAGATGAGCTGTTAGGACATGCAAATATATGTATTTGATCGAATTCTCTTTACTTTTGAAAATTTATGCAATATAATAGATAAAAATTCTATATACAGGAATTTTGAGGAGGTGAGGGACGCATATGGATCGGTTGAATCAGTTGATCGCAGAGAATTTGAAGGAAATCCGGAAAGGAAAAGGACTGAGTCTGGAGCAGGTGTCATCCCTTACAACAATCAGCAAAAGTATGTTAAGCCAGCTGGAAAGAGGAGAAGTAAATCCTACGATATCTACTGTGTATAAGCTGGCACTTGGACTGAAAGTTCCGGTGACGGCATTTACCGTAGATAAGCCGCAGCCATTTTTCAAAACAGGAAAAAAAGAAGTAGAGCCTCTGAGCGGGGATGACGGGAGATACCGTCTTTATCCGGTATTCAGCTTTAGGGAAGGACAGGATTTTGAAATTTTTGATCTGGAGTTTGATGAGGGCGGCATGATGCAGGCGAACAGGCAGATGACAGGGACCAGAGAATTTATCACGGTGTATGAAGGGGAGCTGACGCTGACCTTTAAGGACCGGGAATATGTTCTTAAAGCAGGAGATGCAGCATCTTATAATGCTTTTGATGATTATATTTATAAGAATACAGGAAAAGGCATGGTGACTGCGAATATCGTAGTACATTATCCGAATTAGAAAGGGGTTTACAGTATGGAAGACCAGAAACAGCGTGTGTATGACGCATTAAAAAAGATGGGAATTAAGTATGAGGTGGTAGAACACGAGCCCGTGCATACCATGGAGGATATGGACAGACTGGGACTCCCGGAAAAGGGTACACTGTGTAAGAACCTGTTCTTAAGGGATTCAAAGGGAAAAAGACATTTTCTGATTACGGCTGATGAAAAGACAAAGGTAGACTTAAAAACACTTGGAAGACAGCTTGGAGCAGGAAATTTAAGCTTTGCCTCGGAAGAACGTCTGGAAAAGTATCTGGGAGTAAAACAGGGAAGTGTGACACCATTTGCACTGATGAACGATACAGATCATGCAGTGGAATTCTTTATTGATAAGAACTTAAGCAGATGTAAAAGTATGGGTATCCATCCGCTGGAGAATACCGCAACAGTATTTCTTTCATTCAAGGACCTGGATAAATTCCTGTGGAATCTGGATGTGGATGTTGTGAAGATTAAACTGTAATAAAAAAGGTGTGCCACATAGAGATGCTGGCGGTGAATGATTTCTGCAACATGGAGAATTACCGCCTGTAAAACTATAAGCGTAAAACTATAAACTTTTCTGAGGTGAAAAGTTTATAGTTTTTTTATTGCAACTTCCGGGACATGGAAGTAGAATAGATAGGTATATGAAATTACGTATATAAAGATGCGTATATAAAAGTTACAAATGAAAGCGAGGATAACTATGGAAGAATGGCAGAACAGGCAGAATCAGCCGGATTCCAGACCGAAGCAGATGCCGGAGACACCGGGAAGACGTTTCTGGAGACTGTGGGGACCGATCCTGATAAAATGGGGGATTGGAATTGGAGTAGGAATGATAGCCATGGCCGCTTTGATGATGGCATATATGGGATCACATTATCAGACACCGGAAGCATTGGAAGCACTGATGTCAGATCAGAATAAGATGATGGCATTTTATGAAAAGATATTAAAAAAATATATCAGCTGCACAACGCTTGTAGAAGGTGTCACAGCGCTGGTGACGATTCCTGTAATGGCAATTCTGTTTCACAAAGATAGAAAGAAAGAAAAAGAGGCTGGAATTATACCGAATAAAAAAGCACCACTTTGGAAATATCCGGCAGTCATAGTGATGGCACTGGCACTTAGTCTGGGACTAAATAATCTGATTATTATTGGTAATCTGTCAAGTGTGGATGCAAGCTATGAACAGACGATGAATGCGATGTATTCAGCACCGCTTTTCTTACAGATTCTGTGTCTGGCAGTGCTGGTTCCGATCAGTGAAGAATACGTATTCCGTGGATTGTTTTTTAAACGTCTGGAATCCAGTACGACATTTGTATATGCAATGTTATATTCGTCACTTGTATTTGGAATCCTGCATATAAATCTGGTACAGATGATCTATGGGTTTATATTAGGAATGATGCTTGCATATGTCTATGAAAAATATGGCTCGCTAAAAGCACCAGTTGCTGCACATATGGCGATGAATCTGTTGTCAGTTCTGGCCACGGAGTTCGGACTCTACAGCTGGCTGATGAAAGACAAGATCCGGATCGGAGTCATTACGGTTGCGTGTGCAACAATTGCATCGACCATGTTCGTAATGATACGTGGAATCGAAGAAAAACCACAGAAAAAGAATGATAAAGAGAATCTGGCAATATAAATTGCCAGATTTTTTTATTCAAAATGATAAATTAACTAATAATCTGACAATTTACGGAATATTTCTTCTTTACAAAGATAAAACCTTGTGGTATAGTAGGAAAAAATAAAAAAAGAAAGGAACAGGTATATGAAAGAAGGAAACGTAGTCCAGCAGAATGGGCTGTACCGTTCCGAGTTTGAACATGATAACTGTGGAATCGGTGCGATTGTAAATATCAAAGGACACAAAAGTCACGACACAGTGGCGAACGCATTGAAAATTGTTGAACATCTTGAACATAGAGCTGGCAAGGATGCCGAAGGTAAGACAGGTGATGGAGTTGGAATCTTATTACAAGTTTCTCACAAATTCTTCTCCAAAGTCTGTAAACCTCTCGGCATCTTTTTGCGTTCAGAAAGAGATTATGGAGTGGGAATGTTTTTCTTCCCGCAGGATGAACTGAAGAGAAATCAGGCAAAGAAAATTTTTGAAGTAATTGTCAAAAAAGAAGGGATGAATTTCCTTGGCTGGAGAGAGGTCCCGGTAAAAGCAGAAGTTCTCGGAAGCAGAGCGGTAGAGTGTATGCCTTGTATCATGCAGGGATTCATTGAAAGACCGAAAAAGACAGAACAGGGAATTGATTTTGACCGTAAGCTTTATATCGTAAGACGTGTATTTGAACAGAGTGCAGATGATACATACGTAGCATCTCTTTCCAGTCGTACGATTGCTTATAAGGGGATGTTCCTGGTAGACCAGTTAAGACTGTTCTTCTCAGATCTTCAGGACCCGGATTATGAATCAGCGATTGCGCTGGTGCATTCACGATTCAGTACGAATACAAATCCTAGCTGGGAAAGAGCACATCCGAACCGCTTTATCGTACATAACGGCGAGATCAACACCATCCGTGGTAACACAGATAAGATGCGTGCCAGAGAAGAAAATATGGAATCTGAATGCATGAAGGGTAAGCTTCATGAAGTACTTCCGGCAATCAACAGCAGCGGATCAGATTCAGCAATGCTTGATAATGCAATTGAATTCATGGTTATGAGTGGTATGGATCTTCCACTGGCAGTCATGATCGCAATTCCGGAGCCATGGGCAAATAACAGAAACCTTTCACAGAAAAAGAAAGATTTTTACCAGTATTATGCAACCATGATGGAACCTTGGGACGGACCTGCATCCATTCTGTTCAGTGACGGTGACTGTATGGGTGCTGTACTTGACAGAAACGGACTCCGCCCTTCCAGATATTATATTACAGATGATGATACACTGATCCTTTCTTCTGAGGTTGGTGTATTGGATATCCCGCCGGAGAAGATTGTAGTAAAAGAAAGACTTCATCCAGGTAAGATGCTTCTGGTCGATATCAAGAAGGGAAAAGTTATTGATGATGAAGAATTAAAAGAGACCTATGCAAGCAGACAGCCGTATGGTGAATGGCTGGATAACAACCTGATCGAGCTGAAAGATCTGAAGATTCCGAATCAGAAAGTACCGACTTACACAGCAGAAGAGTGCAGAAGACTTCAGAAAGCATTTGGATATTCTTATGAAGAAGTGAAGACATCCATCCTGAACATGGCCAAAAATGGAGCAGAAGGAACTGCAGCCATGGGTATCGATGCACCACTTGCGGTATTGTCTGATATGCATCAGAATCTGTTCGGATATTTCAAACAGCGTTTTGCACAGGTAACCAATCCTCCGATCGATGCCATCAGAGAAAAAGTTGTAACATCAACAACAGTATATATCGGAGAAGACGGAAACCTCCTGGAAGAAAAAGCAGAGAACTGTAAGATGTTAAAGGTACATAACCCGATCCTTACAGAGACAGATCTTCTTAAAATTAAAAATATGAAAGAAGATGGATTTAAGGTTGCAGAGATTCCAACCATTTACTATAAGAACTCAAGCCTTGAAAAAGCAATTGATTATCTGTTCATCGAAGTAGACAGAGCTATCCGTGAAGGGGCAAATATTCTGATCCTTTCAGACCGTGGTGTGGATGAATACCATGTGGCTATGCCGTCACTTCTGGTTCTGTCAGGACTGCAGCAGCACCTGGTACGTACGAAAAAGCGTACATCCGTAGGAATCGTTCTGGAGACAGGAGAGCCAAGAGAAGTACATCACTTTGCAACACTGATCGGATACGGAGCCTGTGCAATCAACCCATACCTTGCACATGAGTCAATTAAGCAGCTGATTGATACAGATATGCTTCAGAAAGACTACTATGCAGCAGTTGATGATTATAATAATGCAGTACTTAGCGGAATTGTTAAGATTGCATCTAAGATGGGTATTTCTACGATTCAGTCTTATCAGGGTGCTAAGATCTTCGAAGCAATCGGACTGAAACAGGAATTTATCGATAAATACTTTACAGATACCGTAAGCCGTATTGGAGGTATCGGAATCGAAGAAATCGCAGCAGATTATATTGCACGCCATTCGCAGGCATTTGATCCGCTTGGCCTGGAAGTGGATATGACACTTAACAGTGTAGGGCAGCATAAGTTAAAGAGCGGTGGAGAAAGACATCTTTACAATCCGCAGACGATACATATGTTACAGGAATCCACAAAACGTGGAGACTACGGTATGTTCAAACAATATACAGATATGGTCAATGCAGAAGGAGAACATATCAACTTACGTGGACAGTTGGAATTCAACTATCCAAAGAAAGGAATTCCAATCGAGGAAGTAGAAAGTGTTGATGAGATCGTAAAACGATTCAAAACTGGTGCGATGTCTTATGGATCGATTTCAAAAGAGGCACATGAGACACTGGCAATCGCAATGAACCAATTACATGGAAAGTCAAACAGTGGTGAAGGTGGAGAAGAGATTGAACGTCTTGACACGAACCGCTGCTCGGCAATCAAGCAGGTTGCTTCCGGACGTTTTGGTGTAACAAGCAGATATCTGGTCAGCGCACAGGAGATCCAGATTAAGATGGCACAGGGAGCAAAACCAGGAGAAGGTGGACATCTGCCGGGAGGAAAGGTATATCCATGGATTGCCAAGACCCGTCATTCAACACCGGGAGTCAGCCTGATCTCACCACCGCCTCATCATGATATCTATTCGATCGAGGACCTTGCTCAGCTGATCTATGACTGTAAGAATGCCAATAAAGATGCAAGAATTACAGTAAAACTGGTATCAGAAGCAGGGGTAGGAACCGTTGCGGCAGGTGTTGCAAAAGCCGGAGCCGGTCTGATCTTGATCTCTGGATATGACGGAGGAACAGGAGCTGCACCAAGAAGCTCTATCCACAATGCAGGACTTCCTTGGGAGCTTGGACTTGCAGAGACACATCAGACACTGATCCAGAATGGATTAAGAGAAAGAGTGCGTATCGAGACAGACGGTAAGCTAATGAGCGGACGTGACGTAGCGATCGCAGCAATCCTCGGAGCGGAAGAATTCGGATTCGCAACAGCTCCGCTTGTAACCATGGGATGCGTGATGATGCGTGTATGTAATCTGGATACCTGCCCGGTCGGAGTAGCAACCCAGAATCCGGAACTTAGAAAGAGATTCCGTGGAAAACCAGAATATGTAGTGAACTTTATGAAGTTCATCGCGCAGGACCTGAGAGAATATATGGCAAAATTCGGTGTACGTACACTGGATGAATTAGTAGGAAGAACGGATCTTCTAAAAGTAAAAGATGAACCAACATCAGAAAGAGCTTCTACGCTGAATCTGGAGCAGATTCTTAACAATCCATATGAAGGAACTAAGACACCGATGACCTTCAATCCAAAGAAGGTATATGACTTTGAACTTGAAAAAACACTGGATGAAAAGGTACTGGTAAAAGAACTCATTCCATCACTGGAAAAGAATCAGAAGAGAAGCATTGAAGTAGATGTAACAAATACAAACCGTACATTTGGAACGATCTTTGGATCAGAGATCACCAGAAGATATCCGGAAGGACTGGACGAGGACAGCTACGTAGTACATTGTAAGGGCGCTGGCGGACAGTCGTTTGGAGCATTTATTCCAAGAGGTCTTACACTGGAACTGACAGGTGACAGTAACGATTACTTTGGAAAAGGACTTTCCGGTGGAAAACTGGTTGTATATCCTCCGAAGGGAATCCGCTACAAAGCAGAAGAGAATATCATCATCGGTAACGTAGCTCTGTATGGAGCAACCAGTGGTAAAGCATTCATCAATGGTGTGGCCGGAGAACGTTTTGCAGTACGTAACTCAGGTGCAACAGCTGTTGTTGAAGGTGTAGGAGACCACGGATGTGAATACATGACAGGTGGACGTGTTGTCGTACTTGGCGGAACCGGTAAGAACTTTGCAGCCGGTATGAGCGGTGGTGTTGCTTATGTACTGGATATGGAAAGCGATCTCTATACAAGAGTGAATAAAGAGATGGTGCACATCGAGCATGTCACAACCAAGATGGATGTAGGTGAACTTAAGAGCATGATCGAAGAACATGTGGCAAGTACCAACTCAGAGCTTGGAAAGAAGATTCTGGACAGCTTCACAGAATACCTTCCGAAATTTAAAAAGATCATCCCGATTGATTATGAACGGATGCTGACCACAATTCTTCAGATGGAAGAACAGGGTATGAGCAGCGAACAGGCAAAGACAGAAGCGTTCTATGCGATCAAAGAAGGAAGATAGGAGGTAAGAACAGTGGGAAAAGCAACAGGATTTATGGATTATAACAGACAGGACAAACTGGCAGAAGATCCAAAAGACAGAATCAGACATTTCAGGGAATTTCATACTCCGCTTTCTAAGGAAGAACAGGAATTACAGGGTGCAAGATGCATGGCATGTGGTGTACCGTTCTGCCAGTCCGGTCAGATGCTGATGGGAATGGCAAGCGGATGCCCGCTTCATAATCTGGTACCGGAGTGGAATGATCTGATCTTTCATGGCAACTGGGAAGAAGCATATTACAGACTGAAAAAGACCAATAACTTCCCGGAATTTACATCAAGGGTATGCCCGGCACTCTGTGAAGCTGCATGTACCTGTGGACTGAATGGAGATGCGGTATCAAGTAAGGCGAATGAATACAGCATTATTGAAAATGCATATAAAAAAGGATATGCCGCAGCAAAACCTGTAAAAGTAAGAACAGGAAAGAAAGTGGCAGTTGTAGGTTCCGGACCATCCGGGCTTGCAACAGCTGATATGCTGAACCGCAGAGGTCACAGCGTAACAGTATTCGAACGGGAAGATAAAATCGGTGGACTTCTCCGCTATGGTATTCCGAACATGAAACTGGAAAAGCAGTTTATTGACAGAAAAATTGCTATCATGGAAGAAGAAGGAATCGAGTTTGTTACAGGATGTAATATCGGAAAAGATAAAAAGGCTTCTACATTATTAAAAGAATTCGACCGTGTAGTACTTTGCTGCGGGGCATCAAATCCAAGAGACATTAAGGTTCCCGGAAGAGATGCAAAAGGAATACATTTTGCAGTGGATTTCTTAAAGTCCACAACAAAAGCACTCTGGAAACATGCAAAACAGAATGAAGACGGAACATATGAATTCAAACTGGAAGATGGAAGTTACATTTCCGCAAAAGGAAAGAATGTCATGGTCATCGGAGGTGGAGATACCGGAAATGACTGTGTGGGAACTTCTATGCGTCATGGGGCAAAAAGTGTATTGCAGCTTGAGATGATGCCTAAGGCACCGGATCAGCGTACAGAGATGAACCCATGGCCGGAGTGGCCGAGAGTCTGCAAGACAGACTATGGACAGCAGGAGGCTGCAGCAGTATTTGGACATGATCCTAGAGTTTATCAGACGACCGTAAAAGAGTTTAAAAAAGATAAAAATGGAAATGTCTGCAAAGCAGTACTCGTCAAATTAGAGCCAAAGAAAAATGAAAAAACGGGCCGTATGATGATGAGCGAGGTCGCTGGAAGTGAGTATACTGTAGACGTGGATCTGGTACTGATCGCAGCAGGATTCCTTGGCAGCCAGGACTATGTAACAAAGGCATTTGGTGTAGAAGTAAATGAACGTACGAACGTTAAGACGGCTCCTGGAAAGCATGATACGAACGTGAAAAATGTCTTTACAGCAGGAGATATGCACAGAGGCCAGTCACTGGTTGTATGGGCAATCTGTGAAGGAAGAGAAGCTGCGAAGGAAGTGGATGTCAGTCTGATGGGATACAGCAATATGCATGTCCAGTAGGAATGTGACGGGATTATTTAAAAAAGTATTTATATCGTAGTATTTCGACATATTATCATATTATAAATAAGAAGAAACAGGCCGGGGCGAAACGTCCCGGCCTGTTAATTGTTACAAAAATATTAAAAAATGTTGCAATTTACATTCATGTGCGCTATAATGACATGCAGATGCGGAAAACGGGTTCCGCAATGAGGGAAGTATAAAACCAAAAAATAAAAAGAAAGAAGAGTGAATATGAATAAATACGGAATCAGATTAATCACAGCAGTGGCAGCAAGTTCAATGATCGTTACACCTGTTTTAGCGGCACCGTCAGTTGACGATTTGAAAAAAGAAAAAGCAGCAAAACAGAGCGAAGTAAGTTCCTTACAGTCACAGCTGACAAGCTTGATGGGAAAAGTTAATAACCTGGAACTGGAGCTGATCCAGACAGGTGAGAATATCACACAGGCTCAGAGCGATCTGGAAGTTGCGCAGGAAAAAGAAAAAGAACAGTACGCAGCTATGAAAAAACGTATCAAGTACATGTACGAAGCTGGAAATGAATCAGCATTTGAGACACTGATCGCATCCGATGACTTCACAGACTTACTTAGTAAAGCAGAATACGTTCAGAACGTACATAGTTATGACAGAAAACAGTTACAGGAATATGTAGAGACAAAACAGCAGATCTCAGATCTGAAAGACAGTCTGGAAAAAGACCAGAAAGAACTGGAAAGCAAACAGGCTGAATACGAAAAACAGGGAGATAACCTCAACAATCTGATCAGTTCAAAATCAGCAGAGGTTGCAAACCTTGATTCTGAGATTCAGGCAGCCGCAGAAGCAGCAGCCAGAGAAGCAGCCGAAAGAGCAGCAAAAGAAGCCGCTGAGAAAGCAGCAAAAGAGGAAGCCGCAAGACAGCAGGCAGCTGCAGCAGCAAGCAGCAATGCTCCAAAGAGTAATTCGACAAGCAACTCATCATCAAGTAGCTCAAACAGTACAACAACAGCAAGCAGACCTGCATCAAGCAGCACAAGCTCAAGCAGACCTGCATCAAGCAGTTCAAGCTCTAATACAACGACAAGTAAGCCGTCAACAGGCACAAGTACATCAACAAGTACATCAAATGCAAGCGGCAGCACAATCGTAAGCAGAGCATACAGCCAGCTTGGTAAACCATATGTATGGGGTGCTTGTGGACCGGATAGTTTTGACTGTTCAGGATTCGTAAGTTACTGTCTGACAGGAAGCTATACACGTATCGGAACAACAACAACATTCATGGGATGGACAAGAGTAAGTAACCCACAGCCAGGAGATGTTGTAACAACAGCTAACCACTGTGGTATCTATATCGGAAATGGTCAGATGATCCACGCTCCACATACAGGAGACGTTGTAAAAGTCGGACCAGTACAGTCTGGTATGATTTACGTTCGTAGATAATACATAGAAGAATATAAGAGGATTCAGAGTCAGAAATGATTTTGAATCCTTTTTTTTCGAAAGAAGTAGTCGGTGACATGTCCTCTGAATACAATTATTATCAGGGTTTCAGGGAAAAGGACTTGCTTTTCTTATGTATGTATGCTAGACTAGAGAAGTCGCAAAAAATCACGCATAGGCTTGTCCCGATGGTGCCAAAGCCTGGTAACAGGACGGTTTCGGGGACGTATAACAACATATGCGGAAGTAAAAAACCAATGGAGGAAAAAAACATGAGCGTTATTTCAATGAAGCAACTTTTAGAAGCAGGTGTTCATTTTGGACATCAGACAAGAAGATGGAACCCTAAGATGGCTCCTTATATCTACACAGAGAGAAATGGTATCTACATCATCGACCTTCAGAAATCTGTAGGTAAAGTAGATGAGGCTTACCAGGCAGTAGCTGATATCGCTGCAGAAGGTGGTACAATTCTTTTCGTAGGTACAAAGAAACAGGCTCAGGATGCTATCAAAGTAGAAGCTGAACGTTGCGGAATGTACTATGTAAATGAAAGATGGCTTGGAGGAATGCTTACAAACTTCAAGACAATCAAGAGCAGAATCGCTCGTCTGAAAGACATCGAAAGAATGTCAGAAGACGGAACATTTGATGTACTGCCAAAGAAAGAAGTTATCCAGTTAAAGAAAGAATGGGATAAACTTGAGAAGAACCTTGGCGGAATCAAAGACATGAAGAAACTTCCAGATGCTATTTTTATCGTAGATCCTAAGAAGGAAAGAATCTGTGTTCAGGAAGCACACACACTTGGAATTCCACTTATCGGTATCGCTGATACAAACTGTGATCCAGAAGAACTTGACTATGTAATTCCTGGAAACGATGATGCTATCCGTGCTGTAAAACTGATCGTTTCTAAGATGGCTGACGCTGTAGTAGAAGCTAACCAGGGTGTTGCAGGCGAAGAAGAGTATGTTGAAGAAGCTGCAGAGGCAGTAGAAGAATAAGATTCTTAAAAAAACATAATTGGAGGATAAGATCATGGCAGTTACAGCTAAGATGGTAAAAGAATTAAGAGAGATGACTGGTGCAGGAATGATGGACTGCAAAAAAGCTCTTAATGAGACAAATGGTGATATGGATGCAGCTATCGAGTTCTTAAGAAAGAACGGAGAAGCTAAGGCTGTTAAAAAAGCTGGACGTATCGCAGCAGAAGGTATTGTTATGGCTGATGTAAAAGAAGACAAGACAGCAGCTATCGTAGAGGTTAACTCTGAGACAGACTTCGTTGCTAAGAATGCTGAATTCCAGGGATTCGTTAAAGCAGTTGTTAATCAGGCAATCGCTTCTGAAGCAACAGACATGGAAGGATTCATGGCTGAGGCTTGGAACGAAGATGCTTCTAAGACAGTACAGGATGCATTAAATGAGAAAATCTCTGTAATCGGAGAAAAACTCAGCATCAGAAGATTTGAGAAAGTTGTTACTGATGGTTGTGTAGTATCTTACATCCACGGCGGCGGACGTATCGGTGTTCTTGTAGAAGCTGAGACAGACGTTGTTAACGATGAAATCAGATCATGCCTGAAGAACGTAGCTATGCAGGTTGCAGCTATGTCTCCAAAATATACTTCACGTGATGAAGTAGATGCTTCTTTCTTAGAGCATGAAAAAGAGATTCTTCTTGCTCAGGCTAAACAGGAGAATCCAAACAAACCAGATAATATCATCGAGAAGATGATCATCGGACGTCTCAACAAAGAGATGAAAGAAATCTGCCTGTTAGATCAGGTATACGTTCAGGACAGCGACCTTACAGTAGCTAAATACGTAGAGAAGGTAGCTAAAGAGAACGGAGCTAACATGACAGTTAAGAAGTTTGTTCGTTTTGAGACAGGAGAAGGTCTTGAGAAGAAGAATGAAGACTTCGCAGCTGAAGTTGCAGCACAGATGAACGCATAATCTTACAGTTCGCATAAGAATTTGAACCGTATTATTATCATGTAAATCAACGAAAAACCTTGAATTTCCTATGAAAATGGGATGATTCAAGGTTTTTTTGCGTGTGTGCGCCTAGCGGCGCACGTTTCCAACGGGTTAAAGTCCCGAATCCACCCGGTAGTGGGAAGGATATAGCCGAAGGCAAGGGTGTCCATCGTGAGGTGGAATCTGAAGGAAGCTGGATGTGAGG